>NZ_JACJSM010000012.1 GCF_014698145.1 Oscillatoria sp. FACHB-1406
GAATCCTAGACAGACTTTGGGAAAAAGGCTTAAGCAACATCTTCATGCAAGTCGCACTCGCCTTGGTGAAAAAATACGACATTTGCACAGAGGTTCTACACTTAGATAGCAGTTCATTTCACGTGCATGGAGAATATAACACCCATGACCCCCTTCAAGAAGAGAACTTAGAACCGCGCTGCATAGAGATCACCTATGGATACTCGAGAGACCATAGACCCGACCTGAAACAATTTACATTAGACTTAATCTGTAGCGGGGATGGAGATATCCCCTTGTGGCTGAAAACGAATTCGGGAAACGCATCAGACAGCCAACAATTTGCGAAGATTCTGCAACAGTTCAAAAAAGAAATAGACTGGGAGAGCTTATTCGTAGCAGATTGTGCATTCTACAGCCGAGAGAACTTAGCACTGAGTAGCAACTTAAAATGGCTGACGCGAGTTCCCTTAACAGTCAAAGCCGCCCAAAAAATCGTGAATCAAATCCCCTCCGAAGAGCTAATCGCCAGTGATACAGAGGGTTACAGGTATAGCGCCCTCTCTCAAAACGACAGTGGAATCGAGCAACGCTGGTTGTTAGTCGAAAGCGAAAAAAGACGAGAATCAGACTTAAAAAAACTCAACAAAAACTTCGAGAAAGCCGCGCAAAAACTGGCGACCGAACTGCGACAACTCAGCCGACAAACTTTTGCCTGTATCCCGGATGCACGTCAGGCGGCTCAGAAACTCTTCAAGAAGGCTAAGTATCATCAATTAGGGGAAATTAAAATAGAAGAAATTCCGCCATCCTCGAAAAAGCAGAATCAGTCTTCAGCGTATCGAGTCACAGCAACAGCCGGCGAATCTCCGGAAAAATTAGCCCCCCTTAAAGTGGCGGCTGGACGCTTTATCCTGGCGACGAATGTTCTCGATGAGCAAGCCTTAAGTCATGAGGAGATGTTAAGCCATTATAAAGGTCAACAAGCGGTCGAGAGAGGATTTCGATTTCTGAAAGACCCGATGTTCTTAACCGATAGTGTGTTTCTCAAGTCGCCCCAACGGATTGAAGCTTTGGGTTTAATTATGGGTTTATGCTTGTTAGTTTATAGTTTGGGTCAACGTCAGTTGCGCTCTGAATTGCAACGTCGAGAAGCGACAGTTCCCAATCAATTAGGTCGTCCGACCCAGCGTCCGACTTTAAGGTGGATATTTCAATGTTTTCAAGCCATTCATGTCTTCGATTTGGGCAAGGGGATACAAGTTTCTAATTTAAATGAGGAACGCTTGTTAATGTTGAAGTTCTTTCCGCCAGCTTGTCAGCGCTATTATCTGGTCGCTGAATAAGACCGATAGCTAACAATTGAGAGCGAACGACTCCATTTCAATTTCTGAGATGGGGTAAGCTGGGATTGCGCCATTTTTCCCAAAATGGCAGTTGAGATTGGGATTGGATTCTAAAAAGGGCGAAAAACCTCGGTATCAGAGCGTGAGAAACCGAGGCCGAGCTATGTCGCACAGAGGGCTACTATTTGTCGTGCGGAATGTGGGTTAAATCAGTGCCATTCAGGAAAAAGTAGATCGATGCCCAGCACCGATATTCAAGCCCCCGATTTCAGTTCTTATCTAATCATTACGAACTCCGAATTATCAATTACGAATTATGTTAATTCGGAGAAGGAGCAACGGCTGCTCGGTTCCCACCAATTTGGACATTTGGCGTTTGAATCGTCGGCGCTTGTTCCCCATTCCACTTTTCAACCCTCGCCCGTTCCACCCGCAAGCGCTCTAACTCCAGCAATTGCGGCGTAATCGAACCGGCGCGCAAGCGGTTTGCCTCGGCTTCGGCTTTTGCTTGCTCGATTGTAACTTGCGCCTCGCCCTTCGCTTTTGCGACATCTGCCGCCGCTTCTGCCTCTACCTTTTTGCGATTAAACTCTGAAGTTTTAGCGGCTTGTTGCGCTGCAAATTGTTCGTTGATACTCTTTTGAATATCGGGCGGCAAACGCATCGGGCCTAGCAGCGATACATCTTGGACAACAATCGTCGGGAAGCGATTTTGAGTACAATCTATCACTCCTTTGACTAACTTTTGTTGATTGGTGGGCAACATCGAAGGCGTTAAATTAAAGTTTTCGGCAACATCGGCAAAACAGTTGCGAAGCCCGTTTCGTAACTCATTCGCGCGAAACTGTTCCGGCGTTTTTCGATAGGTTTCATAGAATTGATGAAGTTTGGTTTTATTACCCGAAATGGGATCGGTTGTGAAGCCAAAAGAAACACCAACATCGGCAGAAACCGGGCTTCCTCCTACCGAGAATGTAACCGATTCATCGTTGGTCGAGCCTTCGGTAGCCGCTTGAGTAAAGGGATAAGTATTAATAAAGGTTGGGAAAATCACAACTTGTTCGGTATAGCCGTTATACCAGACTCGCCCCGTGACGAGTTTGGCATTTTCAATTCCTTTGTTACCGCCGTAGAGTTGAATTTTTAAGCCCGCATAACCGGGTTCTACTGTCTTAACGCTGGTTCCCGGTACGACACCGCAAGAGGCGAGTCCGGAACCCAAACCGAGCAGCAATGTCATTGAAACCAAAGTTTGTTTAACGTTCATCGCTTTTTGATTCCTTTTAACAATTCCATAGGAGTGAGATGTAGTGCTTGAAAATCGGGATCGCTTTGCAATACATCGAGCATTTCGAGGGATTCGAGAACTTGTTGGGAGGAAATGTCTAAAAATTCAGCGAGTGCGATCGCGTCGTATTCGGGAAAGCGCTTTAAAAATAGAGTTCTGGCTTTTTTGGCATCGGCAGCGCGCAATCCGACGTATAATCCCGAACTGCCCAATAAACTGGGGACAGCCAACCAGATCGCAAAACCGATCGCGGGTTTGTTGGAGTTGAGGAAAATTGGCGCAACAGATAACAGCACGAGCGAGAGCAGAACTTCTGCTGCACCGACAATGAGCCATTTTCGGATCGTCTTCAAATTCACAACCTCCTCTGGAGGGGGTAAAATTCAGCAATATCGGCTTTCTGGGACGCGCACGCCTCGAATCTACCCGTATCGAGAGAGAACTACAATCGCTCTTCAGACTTTTTCGGAAGAGGGCGCTAATATCCTAGAATTGAGCCATCAAATCTCTACAGTCATTGATGAGGAGTTCCGTTTTGATGCAATGGTTGCGTTCTCTGTTCGCGCTCGCGCTCGCCTGTCTCAGCTTCCTCGCCACAAGTTGCACCAGCGCTAAAGTTAGCCAATGTAAAAACTTGCTCGAAATCGCCGCTCGAAGCAATCCCCAAGCTCCTGCCGATCGCGCGCCGAAATCCGAGCAAATGATTCGACAAGCCGATCTCGCCGAGCAAAAAGCCGAACAAGTGGAATCGGTTGGCATTACCGATGCCAAACTTAAGGAATATCAATCGAGCATCGCCAATTTGTACAAGGAAGAAAGTCAGCGCTTCCAAGATGCAGCGAAAGCCCAGATCGCCGCGAACCAAGTCTCGGCAAAAACCGATAAAGCATCGCTCGATGCGTTGTCTAAAAGCGCCTCGCTCTATCTCAAGGCGATCGAGATCTATAGCCAACAAAACGATGCGATCGGCAACTTGAGCGCCTATTGCACTCAGTAAAAAACCGTTTCAGTTTATATTTAATGGGAGTCAGTCAAAATTCTATGACCTCGTTGCCACTCAAAATTTATGCCGGATATCGTTGATGTTGCTGTCAGTGCGGGTTCGTTCCAGACTTTAGTCACCGCCGTCCAGATTGCAGGCTTAGTCGATGCCCTTAAAAGTCCCGGGCCATTTACTGTCTTTGCGCCCAATGACGATGCTTTTGCTAAGCTCCTGCCGGGAACCGTAGAATCTTTAGTTAAATCGCCGCCTCAATTAGGTCGAATTTTGACCTATCACGTCGTAGCGGGCAAACTGATGAAAGCAGACCTCGAAAAGGTTCAATCCGTAACTTCCCTGGAAGGTTCGCCAATTCCGATTGATTGTTCGGATGGATTTGAGGTTAAAAATGCAACGGTGATTGCCCCCGATATTGAAGTCGATAATGGCGTAATTCATATTATCGATAATGTCATTTTAATGGGGTAATTTCAGTGACTTTGCTGATGGGGAGCGCAGAGCGATCGCGCTTTTACATCTGACTGTTAAGACAGCAAGTTTCCGATCGCGACTGCCCCTAATTTCCCATCCATGTCTCTACTCGAAACAGCTTGGCAACACGAATTTATAACCACGAACGGCGTGCGATTGCATTACGTGACCCAAGGGGAAGGGCCTTTGATGTTAATGCTGCACGGTTTTCCGGAATTTTGGTACTCTTGGCGGCATCAAATTCCCGAGTTCGCGAAGGATTACAAAGTTGTTGCCCTCGATTTGCGCGGCTATAACGACAGCGAAAAACCCCAGGATGTCAACGCCTATCGCATGGAAGAATTGCTGGGCGATGTCGAAGGGGTTATTAGGGCTTTGGGCTACGAACGCTGCGTTTTAGTCGGACACGATTGGGGAGGCGCGATCGCATGGTTTTTCGCCGATCGCTTTCCCCAGCTTCTCGATAAACTGATTGTCCTCAATCTTCCCCACCCGGCCAAGTTTGCCGAAGGCTTGCAAACCAATCCCCGGCAACTCCTACGCAGTTGGTATATCTTCTTTTTTCAATTGCCTTGGCTGCCAGAATTCCTACTCGGACTGAACGATTGTTCTGCGATCGCAGACGCTTTCTCTCAAATGGCGATTGACAAAAGTGCCTTTGCCCCCACTGACCTGCAAGCCTTTCAAAATGCGGCAGGAAAGCCGGGGGCATTAACGGCAATGCTCAACTACTACCGCAATGTTTTTCCTATCCTAACGCGATCGCGCCCCTGGAACATTCTCGAAGTTCCAACCTTACTCATTTGGGGCGAAGAAGATACCGCACTCGGCAAAGAATTAACCCACGGAACTGAAGCGCTTGTGCGAGATTTTCAAATTCATTACATCCCAAATTGCAGCCATTGGGTACAACAGGAAAGACCCGAATTAGTCAATCAGTATATGCGAGAATTTTTAGATCGGGAAATTAAGTAAGGAGAAAGCAGTTGTGAAATTCGGTCAGTGGTTGGGCTTAATTGTCCTCGTTGTTTCTTTATATATTTTGTGGCAGATTCGGCAACTGGTACTGCTGTTTTTAACTGCTGTTATTCTTGCCGTTGCTTTAGGCTTTCTCGTCAAAAAGTTGCAACGCTTCGTACCGAAACGGAGTCAGGCAGTTTTTCTCTCTCTCGTTCTCGTCTTTTCAATTATTATTGGCGTATTTTGGCTGATTGTCCCCTCCTTTACCGATCAGTTTCAACAACTCGCGACTCGTATTATCGAAAGTTTGCAAAAACTCGATACTTGGTTTCGGCAACTCGAAGCTCGTCTCGACCCAAGATTCGTTCAATTAATTCCCGCTCCCAACGAGCTAGCCAAACAACTTCAACCTTTAGCTAACAGAATCTTTAACCAAGGCTGGGGCTTTTTCTTCAATACGCTAGGAAACCTCCTCAATGTTCTGCTGGTCTTTATTTTGACCTTAATGATCCTCGCCAACCCTCAACCTTATCGTCAGGGGTTTATTCGCCTGTTTCCTTCCTTCTATCGACGGCGTGCCGATGAAATTCTCGATGGCTGCGAAGATGCCTTACAGGGATGGCTAGTAGGCGTTTTATTTAATATGTTTGTGATTGGGACGCTCAGCTTTGTCGGGTTGCTTGCCCTGAGAGTTCCCCTCGCTTTGTCCCAAGCCATTTTAGCCGCATTTTTTACCCTAATTCCTAATATCGGGCCTGCTTTAAGCGTGGTTGTGCCAATGGCGATCGGTTTCCTCGATGCGCCCTGGAAACCCCTGGCGGTCTTGTTACTTTACTTTTTCATTCAACAACTTGAAACCAATGTTTTAACTCCCCTTGTCATGGCGAGGCAAGTTTCGCTTTTGCCAGCGATGACATTACTCGCTCAAATCTTTTTTGCCAGTATCTTTGGATTTTTAGGGTTATTCCTTGCCCTGCCGCTTACCGTTATCGCTCAAGTTTTAATCTCTGAAATTTTAATTGTGGATGTTCTCGATCGCTGCAAAGGAAAGGAAAAATCGGGGCAGTCCTTAGAAGGGACAATTGCGGAAGAAAAATTGCTCCCTGCAACAACAGAAATATCCGATCGCATTCGAGAAGTTATCCGTCCGCCCGAACCGCCTTTTACAACAGTGGAAACGGACGATACACCTCCATCCCTTCGAGAAGGATATCCTGACTCCGAGGAACGCGCTTAACTAGACCCATCACGCAGCAAATTCTATGCGGACGATCGCGGAAATTAATGAAAAAATTGGCAGTCAGCGCGCCGTTGTTTGGACGGTAGAAGAGTTGAAAGCGCGGGTGCAAGAACTCGGCGTGACGCAAGCAGCAAAACAAGTCGATGTCGTTACGACCGGGACTTTCGAGCCGATGGAATCGACTGGCGCGATGATTAACTTAGGCCATACCGATCCGCCCATTAAGATTCGGCAGTGTTGGTTCGATGGCGTTCCCGCTTATGCCGGTTTGGGGGCAGTAGACTTGTACTTAGGGGCGACGGCAATGGCGGACGAACAGAGTTCCCAAGAAGCGAGTGAAGTTTCCGGAACTCCCCTCAGACGCGGCGGCGGTCATGTTATCGAAGATTTAATCGCGGGCAAACCCATTAACCTGCGCGCGCGGGGACAGGCGACGGATTGCTATCCGAGGGCTTTTTTTGAAACAACGATTACCCGCGATACGATTAACCAATTTTATTTATTCAATCCGCGCAATCTGTATCAAAATTTTTTAGTCGGGGTTAATGGCGGCGATCGCGTCCTCTTCACTTATCTCGGGCCATTGCAACCGCGCTTGGGAAATGCCGTTTACTCCAATCCCGGCGCGATTTCCCCCCTCTTTAATGACCCCGATTTAGAAATTATTGGGGTTGGGACGCGCATTTTTTTAGGCGGCGGGATTGGTTATATCAGTTGGGAGGGAACGCAGCATTTCCCCCTACAAAAACGCCTCGAGAATCGCACGCCCATCGGCCCTGCGGCAACCCTCGCGTTAATCGGCGATGCTAAGCAAATGAACCCTTATTGGGTGCGGGGATGCTACTTTTATAAATACGGCCCCTCGATTATGTTAGGCGTTGGCATACCGCTGCCGGTGTTACACGAAGAAGTGGTGGCGCGCTGTGCGGTGCGGGATAAAGAAATTGTTGCACCCGTAGTGGATTTTTCCATTCCCCGGCGGGTTCGTCCGACCTTTGGTTTGGTCAATTACGCGCAACTGAAAAGCGGGCGGATTAAGATTGAAGGAAAGACCGTGAGAACCGCGCCGTTAGCCAGTATTGCCCTCTCGCGACAGGTAGCGGAGGAGTTGAAACAATGGATCGATCGCGGCGAATTTACCCTCACCGAACCCACCGTTAGCCTCGCGCGCGATCGCGCCTTTCTCCCTCAAGATAGTTGGGGTTCGCAAATTATTTTGGAATAGAAAAAAATCTGGGTTATATAGATCGGCGAATAGCAAACATCCGAATCGCACCCGAACGTTTTTATTGGGAAACTGGACGCTCTTGCGGCGTTGCTTTTTGGGGATATAACCGCGTGCAGAAACCCCGACTCGCTTCCGATAGTCTTGACGACCCCTACATTCGCGAACTAGAATCAGACAATCAAAAATTGGGGCGGGAACTTTGGGTCTTGGATATTACAAGCGACTTGGAGATTCCGACTTTTGCTGCGATGAATGGAATGCGAACTGTTCTGGGTGGTTTCAAAAAATCCCAGAGATTTTTGATGAAGAACGAGAAATTGAATGGACTCCAGTCTGGTCGTTCCGCGATCGCGAATTCAAATATCTCCCAACCGCTTACTGCTATTATGGCTATCCGTATAACCCAAAGCTCGACTGTTGGGCTGACTCTAACGGTTGTGCAGCGGGCAATCATTTAGAAGAGGCCATCTTACAGGGTTTTCTGGAACTGGTAGAACGGGACTGCGTGGCTTTATGGTGGTACAACCGCCTTAAAAAACGTAAGGTAGATCTAAACAGCTTTGACGATCCCTATTTCCCTGCCCTGAAAACCCATTACCAGACCCTCGGTCGAGAACTCTGCGTTTTAGATATCGCCAGCGATTTAAACATTCCGGCCTTTGCTGCTGTGAGTTGGAGAAGCGACCGCGAAACACAAGATATTATTTTCGGTTTTGGCGCTCATTTCGATGCGAGTCTAGCGGTTAGTAGAGCTTTAAGCGAGCTAAACCAGATCCTCCCTAACGTTTTATCTGCCCATCCAGATGGCACAACTCGCTATCCTTCTCCTTCAGATCCCCTCGCCATTCAATGGTGGAAAACGGCGACCTTGGAGACTCTCCCCTATTTGGTCAGCGATGAAAGTCTTCCCCCAAAAGTTTCTAGCGATTACCCCCAGCTTAGCTGCGACGATCTCTTGGAAGATGTAGCAACCTGCCAGCAAATTGTCGAACAGAACGGTATGGAAATGCTAGTGTTGAATCAAACTCGACCCGATATCGGATTGAAGGTTGTTAAAGTTATTGTTCCGGGAATGCGTCATTGGTGGAGACGGTTGGGGGCGGGACGACTCTATGAAGTTCCCGTCAAAATGGGTGGGTTGGAGAAGCCATTGGCAGAAAATCAACTCAACCCTTTTCCCATGTGGATGTGAGCGGTGGAGGGGAGGTAAAATTCAACCCTTTTTCCATCAGGATGCGATCGCTATTGCCAAATCGTCAGAGGTTAAAACTTATGCCTAACGACTATCAAATCATTGATGCCGATGCCCACGTCTTCGAGCCTCTGCATATGTGGCAGGAGTATTTAGAACCTGAGTATAAAAGCTTTGCGCCATCCGCCGAGATGAAAATTCAGGGGGAGCCAATTTATCAAAAAGTCTCTCAAGAGGTTGTCGCTCATTGGAGTCAGCAAATTTTCAAAGCCTATCCCCTTGCAAGACACAAAGGATTCACCAATAAGTTACACCTGGCAACCATGCAAGAAATGGGAATCGATGTTTCCTTTATTTATCCAACTCTCGGATTGGCGATTCAATCCGTTGACGCGCTAGCCCCTTCAGTAGCGGGGGCTTTTACCCGCGCTTATAATAACTGGTTGCAAGACTTTTGTAGCTACGATCCCCGAAGACTGAAAGGTATCGCGATCGTTAACCGTCACGCTCCCGAAGAAATGGTGGCAGAACTCCATCGAATCGCTAAATTGGGCTGGAAAGCGGTCTGTTTGCGTCCCAATCCCGTAAAAGGGCGACTGCTGAGCGATCCGGTTTACGAAGGATTCTGGCAAGAGTGCGAAGATTTAGGAATAGCCGTAGGGATTCATGAAGGTACTCACAGTCGCTTGCCGAGCGCCGGAGCCGACCGATTTAACACCCGTTTCGCCTTGCGCTCCTGCTCGCATCCGATGGAACAGATGATGGCTCTGCTCGCCTTAATTGAAGGGGGCGTGTTAGAGCGTTATCCCAGACTGAAAGTCGGATTTCTAGAATCGGGGTGCGGTTGGCTTCCCTACTGGTTGTGGCGGTTAGATGAAGAATACGAGTGCCATTTCTGGGAAGTTAAGGAGACGGTGAAAATGAAACCTTCAGAATATTTTCGTCGCCAGTGCTTTGTTACCTTCGAGCCTTCAGAACCCTACCTAGAGCGCATTATTGAGGAGATCGGTGCTGATAACTTACTATTTGGTTCCGACTACCCTCACATTCATTGGAAGCTTGATGAAGATGAACCCGAGGTTTTCGAGGTTAATCAATGGCTTCATCAGCGATTGCCTGAAGACGCAATAAAAAAAATACTTTGGGAAAATCCCGCCCGTTTCTACGGTTTAACATAGTAAGAAATTCAAAAAAAAGACTGTCAACATCAATTCGGAGTCCGATTTAAACGCTCGCTCGTCATTGGGCAAGCGCCGTTCATTCAATGAAGCTAGAAGCCCGAGGTATTATTAATGATTGCGAACAATAGAGATCGCTACCAAATTATTTCCAAAATATACGAAAGTGCTAACTCTATAGTTTATAGAGCTATCTGGGAGCGAGATGACCGACCGATTATTCTGAAGATTCTGAAAGAAGACTATCCCACCGTAGAGGAACTTACGCGATACAAGCAAGAGTATGAAATTACCCGCTCTCTAAATCTAGAGGGTGTGGTAAAGGTCTATGACTTGCAGAGATATCAAAACAGTCTTGCCATGTTTTTAGAGGATTTTGGTGGGGAATCCTTAAAGTTTTGGATGGCACAACGCAAATTCACTCTAGAGGAATTTATTATTATCGCACGCCAGATCGCTGAGACTTTAAGTGCGATTCATGCCGCCAACATCATCCACAAAGACATCAATCCCTCTAACATCGTCTATAACCCCGAAACCGGTCAGCTTAAAATCATTGACTTCGGAATTTCCGCCATCTTATCCCAGGAAAACCCCACCCTTACCAGCATCGATCGCCTAGAAGGAACCTTAGCCTATATTTCTCCCGAGCAAACTGGCAGAATGAACCGAGCGATCGATTCTCGCAGCGATCTTTACTCGCTCGGAATCACTTTCTATCAATTACTGACCCATCGATTGCCTTTTGAGACCGCAGAGCCGATGGAGTTGGTACACTCCCACATTGCCAAACAAGCGATCGCTCCCCACTTAATAGATAGTCATATTCCCAAAGCAATTTCGGACATCGTTCTTAAATTGATGTCGAAAACAGCCGAGGAACGATATAGCAGCGCTCTGGGACTGAAGGCAGATCTAGAAATCTGTTGGCAGCAGTTACAAAGCACGGGTCAAATCGCAGAATTTCCGCTCGGCGAAAGAGACATTCCCACTCGCCTACAAATTTCCCAAAAACTCTACGGTCGCGAGGAGGAGATTGCCGGACTTTTATCTGCCTTCGAGCAAGTCGTGCAAGGGAAGACTGAAATGGCTCTCCTCGCTGGCTACTCTGGAGTGGGCAAGTCAGCGATCGTCAACGAGCTTCGGAAATTGATTCTCCAACAAGGAGGGAATTTCATTAGCGGTAAGTTCGATCAGTATACGCGAAACATCCCTTATGCTGCCCTAATTCAAGCTTTCCAAGGATTGATACGGCAGCTACTCGCACAGAGCGAAGCGCAAATCCAAATTTGGAAACAGAATCTTTTGGAGGCTTTGGGTAGTAATGGGCAGATTCTTATTAACGCAATTCCCGAATTAGAATCAATTCTAGGCAAACAGCCCCCCATCCCGTCGTTAGGGCCGACGGAATCTCAAAATCGCTTCAACTTAGTGTTTCAAAAATTTATTGGAGTTTTTACGAAGAAAGAACATCCTCTCGTTATCTTTCTCGACGATCTTCAGTGGGCAGACTTAGCATCGTTGAAAGCACTAGAACTCCTAATGAGCGATCGCGAAAGCCAGTATTTATTAATCGTGGGAGCATACAGAGATAATGAAGTCACTCCGACTCATCCTCTGATGCAGACTTTAGAACAGGTTCAAAATATCGGTTTGCTCGTCAGACTCGTTCCCATTTCCCCATTGCAGCGCGATTGCGTTAGCCAATTGATTGCTGATACCCTTGGTGCTTCACCAGAAAAAGTTAAAACTTTGGTAGATCTAGTCTTCAACAAGACCGATGGCAATCCCTTCTTCGTGACGCAATTGCTCAATTTTTTATATACAGAAGGATTACTATACTTTGACTCTTTACAGTGGGTGTGGAAATGGAATATCGAGCAAATTCAAGCAGTCGAAACCAGCCAGAATGTTGTCGAACTCACAATCGGCAAAATGAGGAAGCTCGCTCCTAAAACGCAGAATATTTTAAAGTTAGCTGCCTGCGTTGGAAACCAATTCGATCTAGAAGTTCTTGCCGTTGTTAACGCCCAATCTATATCAGAGACTGCGATTGAGCTTTATCCCGCCCTGCAAGAAGGTTTAGTTTTACCGTTGAGCGACGCTTACAAAATTCCTTTGCATTGGCATCGGGAAATATCCGCAGATAATGCTGAATTTTCTCCAACTTTCGTCCCTAAATATTCCTCTTCAATTTCCTACAGATTTTTGCACGATCGCGTTCAGCAAGCCGCCTACGCACTCATACCAGAAGAGCGAAAAAAGGAAGTTCACCTAAGAATCGGTCAACTCCTTTTGGAAAATATTGCCTCCGAAAAGTTAGAAGATCGTATTTTCTCTCTAGTTAACCACTTCAATATCGGTCAATCTTTAATTGCCGAGCGATCGCAAAGACACGATCTCGCTCGTTTCAATCTAATTGCGGCTAGAAAAGCTAAAAGTGCAGCCGCTTACGAATCTGCCCTTAAATACTTAGAAACGGGAATCGTTCTTTTGTCATACGATAGCTGGGAAGATACTTATGAGTTAACCCTATCTCTCCATCTAGAATTGGTAGAGATGCAATACGTTACTACTCAGTTTGAGGCAGCAGAACAGTTTTCTGCAATTATTCTCGAACGGGCTAAAACCCTTCTCGATCGGATTAAGGTTTATGAGTTGAAAATTCTGTCTCACATTGCAAGAATGGAACTTAATGCAGCGGTAGACCTTGCAATAAAAGTTTTAGAACTATTAGAAATAGTTCTTCCCAAAGAGCCGACTATCCAGCAAGTTAATGCCGCACAAGAATCAATAGAATTGCTTCTGAAAAATAAGCAAGTTGAAAATTTATTCAACTTGCCAGATATGAAAGATTCCAATAAGCTGGCGGCGGTTAGAATTTTGCTGAGCGTCAGTTCGGCTGCAATCATTACAACTCCGCTTCTTTACTCTCTAGTCATAATGACTGAAGTGAATCTTTGTATCGCTTACGGTAATGCACCTCAAGCGGCTGGTGCATACATTTATTTTGGGACACTTCTGTGCGCTAAGAAAGATGTTGAGTCAGGATATCGGTTTGGAAAACTGTCGTTAAGGTTGTTGGAAGAAACTAATCGTCGAGAATCTAAGTCTCTAGTTTTACACTATCTCAACGGATTTATTCGCCCTTGGAAAGAGTCAATTCGCAACAGTAATATTATTGAAATGTTGAGAGAGGCGCTTAATGTTGGCTTGGAGACTGGAGATATAGAAACAGCTTCTTTTAATGCTTCAGCTTATTGTCTATTTTCTCTCTTTGCTGGTATTCCTCTCGATCGCGTGATTAAAAGATACGAAAAATATATAAAATTAGCAGATAAATTAAAACAAGCATATACTGTCTTTTATATGAAAAATTCAAGTAAGACTGCTAAAAGTTTACTTGAAGGATACTCAGAACGATATTGTTTAGTTGCTGGTGACTCTCCCGAAGAAGAAGAGAAGTTACTCGAACAGTGGACTCAAGAGCAAGCAGCATGGTTGCTCTTCAGCACTTACCTAGCAAAAACTATTTCATACTACTTTTTCAAAGACTACGATCTCGCAATAGTGAGTACAATTAAAGCGGATGAATATGCTGCTAGTTCGGCAGCATATATTGTGGCAGTGCAGCATAATTTTTACCATTCTCTTGCTATACTTGCTGGCTATTTTTCTAATAGTAGCGATCGCAACGAAGAAGCATTAGAGCGAGTATCGAGAAACCAAGAAATCTTAAAGATTTGGGCATCTCATTGCCCAGAAAACTTTCAACATAAGTATCAGTTAGTTGAAGCAGAAAGGGCGCGGCTACTCGGACAAAATTGGGAAGCAACGGAACTGTACGAGCAAGCGATTCTAGGAGCTAGAGAAGGAGGATTTATCCATGAGGAAGCCTTAGCTTCTGAACGTGCTGCCGAATTTTATTTTTCCCTAGGCAGAAAAGAAACAGGTCGATTTTACCTCAATGATGCTTATTTTTGTTACAGTCAGTGGGGTGCAAAAGCGAAAGTGAAAAAGTTAGAAGAAGACTATTCACAATATTTATTAAAATCAAATATCCACAACAAATCTAATAATATAGATAACATTACATCAACGACAGATAGCACAGTAACTACTACGGGTTCTAACGGTAAAGGACTCGATTTAAACACAATCGTCAAAGCCTCTCAAACCATTTCCGGCGAAATCGACACCGAAAAACTCCTGCAAAAACTCATGAAAATCGTCATTGAAAATGCTGGCGCGCAAAAAGGTTTGCTGCTCCTAGAAACTGCCGGCAACTGGGCGATTGAAGCCGAAGGAACCGTCGATGTTGAAGACGTTCGACTGCTCCGCTCCCTTCCCATCGACACCCTAGACCCCGACCAACAAACGCCCCTCCTCTCCGCCTCCATCGTCAACTACGTCGCTCGCACTCAAGAAAGCATCGTCCTCAACGACGCAACTCAAGAAGGACAATTTATCAACGACCCCTATATCCTCGCCGCCCAACCTAAATCTGTCCTCTGCGCCCCCATTATCAATCAGGGCAAACTCATCGGCATCGTCTACCTAGAAAATAATCTCACAACTGGCGCTTTCACCGCAGACCGATTAGCCGTATTAAGCATCCTTTCTGCCCAAGCTTCTATCTCCATTGAAAATGCTCAACTTTACCAAAACTTAGAGCAGAAAGTCGAAGAACGCACCGAAGAACTCGCCACAGCCAATGCAGAGATTTTAGTCTTAAACGAGCGACTCAGAGCCGAAAATCTGCGGATGAGTGCCGAACTCGAAGTTACTCGCCGCCTGCAACAAATGATTCTACCGAAACCCGCAGAACTCGAAGCGATCGAAGGAATAACAATTTCCGGATTTATGGAACCGGCAGAGGAAGTTGGCGGCGACTATTACGATGTTCTCCGTCGCGGCGATAAAGCAATGATTAGTATTGGCGATGTCACCGGACACGGTTTGGAAAGTGGCGTTCTAATGATTATGGCTCAAACCGCAATTCGGACTTTGTTAACGCAGGGCGAAACTAATCCCGCTAAGTTTTTGCAAACGGTCAACCAAACGATCTTTGATAACGTCGAGCGGATGGATGCCAATAAAAATATGAGTCTGTCTTTACTGGAATATCAAAACCAAAGTCTGCGTTTGAGCGGACAGCACGAAGAAGCGATCGTCGTGCGAAATGATGGTGAAGTCGAGCGCATCGATACGATCGATCTCGGCTTTCCCCTCGGTTTAGAAGCCGACATTTCCGACTTTATCGCTTCAACTGAAATCCCGTTAAATTCTGGAGATGTTGTTGTTCTGTATACCGATGGAATTACCGAAGCCTTCGATATTAATAATGTTGAATATGGGATAGAGCGCTTAATTGAAGTGGTGGTTCAAAATCGGGGACGAGAGGCAGCCGAAATCGAGCGAGCGGTGATTGAGGATGTGCGTCAATACATCGGGGAGCAAAAAGTATTTGACGATATTACTTTAGTGGTTATCAAAAAAAGTTGAAGCCCAATTTTATTAAAAAAACTGGGCTTTAGGAGTGGGTTTATTCGGGGTTTTTCTGGGGATTTCGAGCCGGTTTAATCGGTTTGGGAACGGGACGCGGAGGGGCTTTACTCGCATCCCGAGGCGGAGTAGGTCGTTCGGGGAGACTGCCCTCGCGACGGGGGAATTTACCCGGCGGTCGTCGTCCTTGACTATTATTTCTGGAGAAGGGCTTTTTCTTTTCGCCCGGTTTGCGTTTTTTAATCGGCATGGTGCCGATATCAGTCGCTTCCTCAATCGCTAAGGTATTGCCCTGCAACATGACCTGCACATCCCAAAAATGACCGAGAACGCGCTCGGTAGGGGCGACTCCTTTAAGCGTCAGTTTAAAGTAGCGAGAGCGATCCGCTTCTTTACGCGGTGCTTGTTGCACTTTAATAATCAGCTTTTCGTCTTCCTTGGCGTAGAAAACCGCCTCGCCGCGAATCGAAAAATAGCCATCTCTGAGGGCGAGGGTTGGCTCGGGTTCGGCAGATTCGGAAGAAGCCTCGGTACTCTCGGAACTCACTGGGGCTTCCGGTTCGGTTTGAGCGGGCGCATTGGCTTCGGCTTCGGGTTGGGCAGCTTCTGCCGAATCGATCGCGCGATCGCTTTTCGTGCCGAGAACCTCCGGTTCCCAAACCCCCACAATTTGAACGTGCAGGTCGCCTTCTTGCCGAGTGCGCGGATAAACGACCCACAAGTGAGGAGCGCTCAAATCTAAATGATTCTTAACAACGCCGATCGCGCGGCCCAAAAGAACGGCATCAATCGGCGTACCATCGACAGCATTGAGCGTTCCGCGCGTCAGGGATTCTTCGCTGGGTTGGTAGCAACCGCGAACCAAGCCGATGGCGCGGTACTGACGGGGGTCGCTGGGGGGCGGGATGGGATGGTTTCGGACGGGGACGGTTAGAGTCACGGGACTAAGATCGGCAGGAGTTGAGGGATGGTTTCGAGTAGATTCGCCAGCATCGGGACTGGGAGACTGGCTTTTGCGAGTAGATAATGGCTCGGAGCGATCGCTCTTAGGGGAGGGTGATTCGGAAGACCGATTCACAGTCGGATTCATAAAAACTCCTTGCGGCGGAGACACACAATTTCCTAGCAGTGTTGCTAAGGATTAGCTCGGTAGGCGAATCAGGCTTTAGCAACAGAAGGAGACACTTACAGTTGTTCGATCTCGATGCTAGCCCAAAATTTTCATTCTGGGTTTTTGCGATCGCGCGATCGGCAATCTGCGGCACTCCTTCATTTATTAACCTGAGTCTGCCTATTTTACTCAATGCAGGGGATCGCCGCGTATATCCGCATAGTTTAGCGAAATCTTTAAATTTCTCGATAAACGATAGTTTAGTAAAATCTTTTAATTTCTCGGACAATAATTGTCAATCACCCCTGCCCTCGCTGGCAAGGAGTGGCAAAGGAATTGCAAGATTGCCGCGAACGCAAGCAATATTTTTGGTAGTCTATAGTATTGTCTAAGCTTGTCTAAGCTAAAAGTTGACAAACGGCTCTGCTGAAATTAAGCATTGCTCGATCGAGAAAATTGAGTTCTATGTAGGGTTTGTGAGGCACTATGGCAAGAACGGCAACACGAGGTAGAAGTTGGCTTTATCTGGGCATTCTCTTAATTGCCCTGCTAGGAACGGGAGCGTGCTTGTTCCTGTTGTTCGTGCAGTTGCTCGAGCGAGAACGCAGCGCGGTCATTGCACCTAGCGTTGAAGCCAATCCCGCACCCACCGTCCTCCAAAACAGCGAAGAACTGGAAACCAAAGCCAAAGGCTTAGAGTTAGTCTTACAACAAAGCGACAAAAACACCGATGCCCTCGAAGGCTTAGTGAAAGTTCGCCTCGAGCAAGGCAACCTACGCGAAGCCCTCGTACCGTTAGAAAAGTTAGCCGACCTCAAACCGCAAATTCCGGACTATCGCATTCTCCTAGCCGAAGGCAAACAACAGATTGGCGATTCTGAAGCTGCGTTTGCTGCCTACGAAAAGGTTCTCAATAGCAGCCCCGGTAACATTAAAGCCTTGCAAGGGATGGTTAACCTGCAATTAGCCCAAAATCGACCCGAAGGCGCGATCGGGCGCTTGCAAGACACGCTCAAAATCGCCGCGCAAGCCAACGCTACCAGCCCCGGACAGTGGGATATTGTTTCTATCCAACTGCTCCTCGCTCAAGTTTACGTGCGCCAAAACCGTCTCACTGAAGCGAACGCCGTTTACGATCAAGCGATCGAAGCCAATCCCCAAGACTTTCGCCCCGTCTTCGCCAAAGCCACGATCCTCAAACAGCAAGGACTCGATGCCGCCGCCAAACCCCTCTTCATTCGCGCCGCTAACCTCGCCCCGCCCAAGTACAAAGATCAACTCAAACAGATCGTTGACCAATTCCCCGCCGACTCTTCCCCCGCCAAAGAGCCAGCAAAAGCCAACCCTTGATAATTCGTAGTTCGTAGTTTGTAATTCGTAATTCGTAGTTTGTAATTCGTAATTCGTAATTCGTAATTCGTAATTCATCACTCATAATTCATAATTCTCCCCCTCCCCGCATGAAGCAGCTTCAATCCACCCCTGCGCCTCTGTATCGAGCCAGCTTTGATTATCAAGCCCCTTGGTATCTGCAAGATGGATTTATTCAAACCGTTGCTGCTAGCTATTGGTACGGGACGACTTGGGGCTGGTGGGGCGAATCCGTCCCTTGGCTGTCTCACCTCCCCGCCATTCCCTGGCAGGAACATATTTTTCGCGGCGCTGAAGACGTACCCCTTTGGGGATTGTGGAGTTGTCCCCCGGCAGCTAAAGGAACTCTGATCCTTAACTACGGCATTACTGGAACCGTCCGAGATGCTTGGTACGCGCACATTCTCGCTCGCAAAGCCTACGCGCGCGGCTTTGCCGTTCTCCTTTACGACTGGCGCGGACACGGTAAAACCGCAGAACTTTCCCCCGCTCCTTCCTCGGATGGCTGGCGCGAAGGCTCAGATCTCGTCCAACTGGCTTGGCAGTTAATCGCGCTCGGTTGCCCCGATACCGTCGCTCTGGCGGGGTTTTCTCTGGGCGGGCAATTGGCGCTGTGGGGGCTGAAAGCGGCGGTGGAAGAAGGCTGTACGCCTATCCGTGCGGGAGCCGTTCTCGCGCCTAATTTGGAGTCGAATCGTTCGCTAAATTATTTGCTGACGACGCGAATCGGACGCATTATTGAGGGCAGGTTAACTGCTGAATTGCGCGTGGAAGCTCGCAAGCGCCAAGAACGTTTTCCGGAGGCGGTTAAACCGGGGGCAGCCCAGCGAGTGGATTCAATCCGCGCTTTCGATCGCGAAATGGTTATCGATTACTATGGTTTCCGCAGTACGGAAGACTATTACGAAAAGACGAGCGGGCTGTATTTATTAGATCGCATCCAACTGCCGTATTTACTGATTTATGCGGCTGACGACCCGATGTTTATCCCGGATTTAGTACCGGAAATTCAGCAGCGCTGCGGGCAAAATCCATCAGCCAACCTCTTATTGACTTCCCGAGGCGGTCACGTTGCCCACATCAATCGTCGCAACCGGCTCGAAGATCGCTTTTGGGGTCTTAACCGAATGTTGGATTTTTGCCAAGAAAAGACGTTTGAGGGAGGTCGAAATCGTTAATTGGCTTGTGACCTGCCTTTGGGAGTTAAAGAGCCGATCGCAAACTTCGTAGAAGGCTGAAGCCAGCGCTACAAATTTTTCATCTAAGATTGGTATAATTTTTTTTTGAATCGGAAGCAAGCTATACTGGCTCGATACACTTGAGAGAGAGAAACTTAAGAATAATGGAGGAATTCTCTCGATAATCCTCTAAACATCGCGAGAAGTTGCACTGTAATTTGAGGTGATTTAACACAGATTTTCAGCACAGGAAGTCCCAGCGATCTCGGCGTTGCTCGTAACGTTTTTGAGCGAAAAACAAGCAATTACAAGATAACGTTACAGGTCATGCTATTAACAATATTGTTGCAAATTGAGTGGAATCTTTATATTGGCTCGATCGCATTCAACCGTCGCAAGCAAACCGGGTTGGGGAAAAAGCCTTAGTTTTGAGCCAAATCTGGCATACCCAATCGATAGTCCCCGGTTTCGTCGTTTCAACCGCAAGACTGCGCTCTTTTTTAGAACGAGTCGGTCGTGAGGAACCTTTACTCGCCGATTTAGCTGATTCGGCCCTGCATATTGATGTTAGCGATTCTGAAGCCCTACGCGCGATCGCGCGACGGGTACGCGCCAGCATCTTAAAAACCGAGTTGCCGTCGGAGTGGCTTTCTGAGATTGGGGAGGCGGTTCGGGGCTGGCAAACCTCGAGCGTAATCGTCCGTCCTTCGTTAGTTCCACCGGCTAACAGACAACAAGATTTTGCGGGGTTGTTGCGATCGCGCGTTTGTAGCTGCGAAAGCGCTGCGCTGGAATTTGCAATTAAATGGGTTTGGGCAGAACGGTTTCGGGCAGCGAGTTTATTTTGTTGGGCGAAAGCGTCTGCTAGTGACAGCCCGAGCGAGCTTGCTTTGTTAATTCAGCCAATTCGCTCTGCTCGCGCTTCCGGAACGGTGGAAATTAGAGGCTCGGAGGCTCGCGTCTACTCGGTTTGGGGACTGGGACACAGTGCAGCACGCGGTCAAGTTAGCCCCGATTGCGATATCGTCTCTTTAAAGGATATTGCTAACGGCACTGAGGGGAGTCGGCGCGGGATATTTACTCGACAGTTGGGCAAGAAAACGCTCCTGTATCGCCTTCAGCAAGGAACGGAGTCTCCTAACGCGGTTGAGGCGGAAAATTTGCAGGTCGAGTTGACGAGCGAAGTGCAACAAAGCTCTTTCTGTTTGAGTGAAGCCGAACTCAATGAGTTGTTGGAATTGACGTGGAATATCGCCGCTAAATTCCCGCAACTCTGTTATTGGGAATGGACGCAATTTTTCGAGGACGAACGGGCGGCGCAACCGCGATTGTTTGCCATCGTTCAGGGAGGTCTGAGGTGTCGCATCCAAACCCCCATCGCTCTCCAGTCTGCGCCCTGGAAAGCGAATACTTTTACTGCCTCCGAACCGGTAGCAGAAGAGGCAGCCGCCCTTTTGCAAGGATTGCCGGCTTCTCCGGGGCGAGTTAGCGCCGTGGCTGAATCGATCGCTAACTTGTCTCCCTCGGCTTCGATACCGCCGGGACGAATTTTGGTGGCCAAAGCGATCGCGCCGGAATGGTTGCCTTTGCTGCAAGAGGCTGCCGGGATTGTTGCCGAACAAGGCGGGATTACCAGTCATGCAGCGATTATTGCCCGGGAATTGGGCATTCCCGCGATCGTCGGCGTTCGCGGTGCGACTTCCACGATTAAGAGTGGAGAACAACTATCGATCGACGGTACGAATGGCAGCATTCATCGGCACGAGATCGCTGATTTTGCCGACGTTGCCCCGCAGACTGAAAGCTCGGTTTTGCAGTCCCGATCTGACTTTCCCATCGCGACGCAACTGTTTCTCAACCTCAGTCAGATTCGAGGTTTGGAGCGCGCGGCACTCTTACCCATCGACGGGATCGGACTGTTGCGATCGGAGTTAGCGATTGTCTCCATGCTCGACCAACAACCGCTGGCTTGGTGGCTTAACGGATCGCGGAAAAATGATTTTGTCAAGTGCTTAAGCGAACAAATTCTCCAGTTTGCGCGAGCATTTTTTCCCCGCCCAGTTTTTTACCGTTCTAGCGATTGGCGATCGCGCGAACTCTCCCCCGATTCGGGCGAAAGTACCGAAGGAGGCAACCCGATTTTGGGACGGCGCGGCACTTTAACTTATACTCTCGCGCCCGCACTCTTTGAAGCAGAACTTGCGGCCCTCGCCAGGGTGCAAGCGTTGGGGTATGCAAACGTCAGATTGATTTTACCGTTTGTGCGCGCTCTCGAAGAAGTTGTATTTTGTCGCGAGCTTATCGAGAACATCGGACTCAACCAATACCCTAACTTTCAACTCTGGATTATGGCAGAAGTCCCCTCCGTCTCCTATATGCTGCCCGAATACGTTAAAGCAGGCGTTCAAGGCATCTCTATCGGGACTAACGATCTCACCCAGCTTTTATTAGGAGTCGATCGCGAACGCGCCGAACTCGCGCGGTTATTTGACGAACGTCACCCCGCCGTTTTAAATACCGTTCGACAGCTAATCGAACAGTCGCGTTCCCTGGGGATTCCCTGTTCGATTTGCGGGCAAGCACCCGTCGTCTACCCCGAAATTATCGATTTATTAGTGCAATGGGGCATTAGCGCTATTTCTGTCGAAGCTGGTGCCGTTGAAAAGACGTATTTAGCGATCGCGCGTGCCGAACAGCGCCTCATGCTGGAGGCAGCACGAAAAGGGAGATAAGGGAATTGAGAGTTGCCCAATTTCAGTAAGTTTTCGCTTAACTTGCTCTCGCGAGTTGGGAATAATTGAGAATAGACTCCCAACTCCTGAATTTGAGGGAACAATTTACGATTTATCCCAATTCTCCAAGTTCGGACGACACATCTTGAGGCTGAAACCCCGAATATATCTAGGTTTCTTCATTTTTAATTTTTAATTTTTAATTTTTAATTGGTATTACCCTTCATTTATCGATGGCCTATCACCTGAGAATTGCAGATCTGCTTCCGAGCGAACGCCCCCGGGAACGCTTATTAGAATATGGGGCAAAAAATCTTGCCCTCGCTGAGTTAATCGCGATCTTACTCGCTACCGGACAAGGAAAAGGCAAACTTTCCGCCGTAGGATTGGGGCAATATATCTTACAAGAATTGAGCAAATATCAGCGCGATCCCCTCGATGTTCTGCGCGATATTCATCCTCAAGAGTTGATGCAAATTCCCGGCATCGGCCCTGCTAAAGCAACGACTATTTTAGCCGCGATCGAACTCGGAAAACGCACCTTTCAGTTCTGCCCCAAACAACGCACCGCCATTGAAAGTCCCGAAGATGCCGCCGCTGCCCTCGCCCACGAGTTAATGTGGCAAAAACAAGAACGTTTTGCTGTTATTCTGCTCGATGCGAAAAACGGTTTAATTGGTACTGAAGTCGTCACCATCGGCACTGCAACCGAAACCTTAGCCCCTCCCGCCGAAATTTTTCGGGAAACCATTCGTCATAACGCCATTAAATTCATCGTCGCTCACAATCATCCCTCTGGCAACGTCGAACCGAGCGAGGAAGATAAAATCTTAACCGGACGACTCCTCCAAGGCGCGCAACTCCTCAATATTCCTCTATTGGATCATTTGATTTTAGGGTGCGGCAATCATTGCAGTTTGCGAGAAGTCACGAACTTATGGACGACTTACCCACAAAATGAGTGATGAGTGATGAGTTATGAGTTATGAATGCTGAGTGCTAAATTACGAATTACATTTCGGCAGGCTCAATGACCCCGAATTACGAATTACCAATCGGGTTGTTTGTTCAGGGGCGATCGTGCTACACTTAACAAGCTATACGGGCGATTGGCACAGGGGTAGCGCACTTCCTTCACACGGAAGGGGTCACTGGTTCAAATCCAGTATCGCCCATCTATTATACAGTAAGGGTTTTAGCCATTTCTCACTGTCCGTTTAATCCCTTGATTAACTACCATTGTGACCGAAGTGTGACCAAATTACTAGATGTACAACTGTACTACCGACCGTTTGTTTACGGTTTGAGAAATAATCTTAAGGTTTTGTACTATCGAGAGGAGTACAAAGAGTATAAAGGAAACAAAAATTAAGGGGAACAGCCTTAGCCATTCCCCTTAGTGCTTTTCAACCCCGTTGGGGTTAGGACAGTCGCAAGCCCCTATTGATTCAATTATGCCCTGTAACGTTTAACTGCGGCTGACAAACTGCCATCCATTAAAATAGAACACAGGTCACTATCAGCACTGGTGTGCTTACCAATCCTTAACGGGATACGGCTAGGGAAAGCACAGTTGTTCTGGGGTCTAGTACCGATGGGCGTGCCAGCATCGTCGGGGAAGTTCGATTCTTCCGTTAGTGACCTGTGTACAACTCAGAGAGTACACATCCTAGGGGAGGGGCATTTTGTGAATAATACAACTAAAAAGTTGTACTTTGAAGTTGTACTTTCTAGAAAATACCCCCTACCCCCCCCTAGGATGACGTTTTCTCGTTGAGTGATTCCTGTTTTAGGTGAGGTTGTACACAGTTGTACAATCCAAAGACGGACAAATTACGCACAATCACACCTTTTGCTGTAAGACGAGCATCAATGCGTTCACTTTCTCTTCAAGGACGCTTATCCGTTTCTCAAAATTATCTGTATCGGTCGGTTGAGGTTCATTAACGGGACTCTCATCGCCTAAAGGTATTTCACCCCTAGCTATCTTTTCAATAAGGTTTGATGCGCTTAAACCGCGTTCAGAAGCCATATCTGAGAATAGCTTAGCCGCTGTAGGGGTTACAGTGTAGCCTTTATTGATTCGCTTTTCTCCATGCTCTGTGTGACTGGCTTTAGGCATACAAATGTCCTACAGTACAAACGCTCAAAACAGATTACATTACCTATTGACTTATTATACAGGTGATAGCTACATTAATACTATGGTTATAACACCCAAACCAAGCAATCACGCGGTTTCTGGGCTTACCCTATCTTGCCTTCTTTCGTGAAGGAAAGCAAGAGAGAACACATTTACTACCACAGAACCATGACAACTGAAGAGAAAACAAAAACATTGAGCGACTTAATCGTTCTCGAAGACATACTCGTTCCTTTGAATGACGTACACCCTCACTGCTTTTTTGAATGGCAAAACGCTACCTATATCAAATTAGAAACAGTGAGTCATCACGAATCGGTTTTTCGCTCGAAGGTATTCTGTCGCTGTAAACGGTTCATTCTCGATAAAGATTCCTCGCGAGTCCTCAATAGTTTGAACTTTCAAGCTGACCTTATTCCTGTGGATGAATTTGTACGAATCGTCCAACTCATACCCTGTGTGAAAAGCAATTGATAACGTTATCGAGGGGAGCTAACAACTTCCCTTTCTTTTTAACCCTATGGACATCACAGAACAACTCTTAGAAAACACATCAGGAGCCAGTGACTTATGGCTTTTATCTAGCGGTGACTTACTCAGTTACGAAGAAGAAATCGCCAATAAATTCAACTACACCGACAGCAACGAAAGCGCTCTCGAATGGGCAACATCAGAAATCAAAAATCAACTCTCTGGATTCGTTCGTGCCGGTATGATTGCCGCTCGCGTCAAACGTTTACACCTTCATTTAAAAGCTGGTTTCTTAAGCTTTAAAGATTGGTGTGATAAAGCACTAAAGAAAACGCACTGGTACGTCAACAAATTGATTGACGCGGCTGAAATCGTAACGACGCTCTTACACGCTGGATTCGATGTTCTACCGACCTGTGAAGCTCAATGCCGCCCGTTAGTAAAGCTATTCGACAAGAAAACTGGTAGCGCCGACGAATTAATAGAAGCGTGGCACGAAATAACCGAAACCATACCCGCTCAACACATCACAACCAACCGAATCAACGAATACTTAGGCGAGCTAAAACCGCCCGCTAAACAACGAATTAGCCTACCAAAGGAACTGTACGAAAAGCTGGACAGACAGGCACAATCTAAGGGTCTAACTGTTGAGGAATTACTGGAATCTTTCGCCGAAGAAGAAGAACCGAGCGAGGTAGAACCTGAGAAGCAAGAGGAGTGGCAGAAGGACGTACAAGCGTTAGTGCAACAGCAGGATTTAGTTGAAGCCATTGAACATGAAATGACGCTATTGGAGCCTCGGAAAACCAGCGAACGAGTAAAGGTAGCGTGGAGTGTTTTGAACCGGCTTAGGTGTCAAATGTTCAACGCAGTTGGCACGTCGTAAAAAAGGGGAGAAACCGAAATTTCTCCCCTTGTCTAAAAACAGTACCCCGATAATACCATGATTACCGATTTGAACGTTCTGGCTTCACAACTGAAGCTTCACCACGACTGGGTTGAGTTTGAGTACAATCAGATGTCCCGTTTAATCATCGATATCATTGAGGAGTCTTCTGACGAAAGAGAATTGAAGTTAGCGGATAAAGACGACCATGAAATTTATGATGAGTATCTGACGTTGCACGCATTAACAACTAAAGCTCTCATTCTGCTTAAATGGCAACGAGAACAAATGTGTAAACACATCAAACACAACGGTCAAATGCTTGATAACTTAGCCCAACTCACGCAACCGATTGCGCAATACGAACAGGCTAAGCAGAATAACTTCTGTCTGATTCGTCCCAGTTCTTAAGGGCTGTATGCTAAGCTAAAGTGACAATCATTTCGTACTATTTAAGCGCTAGTCCATTAGTTTGGATTGGCGCTTTTCTTTCTGTTATGATTAGCAACAGTAAGTAGTACGGATGATTGTGTTATGGACAGACGAAATGTCAACTCCGAGAAGTGGCAAGATTGGGACGATGCGTTTGATTGGTTTAAGGGTCTTTTTGGGACAGAACTAACTACTTGTCTCATTCAAATGGCTTGTCAGGTTACGACTTATGGCATCTTTAAACCTAACGCTACCATCGAACCTTCTAGCGGTGAACTCATTCACGTCATCAAGTTTAATCCTGAAATTGAAAGTCTACCACCGATTAAGATGATGGCTTTTCTCGTTAATCAAATGGTTCATCAGTGGTGTTACGAAACCTCAGACAATAAAACCGCTACTCAAAATTATTGTTCTGAAAAGTTTAAAGAGAAAGCAAGGGAGATAGGTTTAGTTCTCCATGAAGATACGAATCCTAACAACAAACGTCGGAATTATAACGTTAACTTTGACTATGACCCTAATGGGAGATTCGCCACTTTAGCGGATTACTTACTAGAAAGCAGGGGAGGCGATTTTCTCAAAAAGACAACGCCAGTCCTTGATAATGATGATGAGACAGACGCGCCTCTTAAGAAGGGCAGCAAGGTACTGTACATTTGCCCGTGTTGTGGTATCAGAGCTTGGGGTAAATCAAAGCTTAATCTGATTTGTGGTAACTGCTCCAGGGCGCTTACTGAAATGGAGTGATGGTTTTCCGTGGTACGCACGGAATTAGTTTATACACACTTTGACGCAATATCGTCGTTTCAGCCCTCTTTCTGTGCGTACCACGTAAAATAGAATCCTTTTCCGTTGGTACGACGGAAAACTGAAATCGGTTAACGTTGACTTTCAATGAGGACAGTTGCAACCTATATGAGTTGCAACTCCCCTCTCTCGTATCTCTCGTATGTCGAACGTTAACCTCGCAGTATCCTAACTAACTCGTCAATCTTCGCACTGGCGTTACCATGTTGGTGCAACCATTCTTTCGTTTCAGGGAGAAGACTGAAGTTACAGCGTATCTTTCCCTGGTAGCGGTTGTTGGGGATTAAGTTTTCTAGAGAGCGGGGGTTCATCTTTCTTGCTGTTTTTGAGGTTGTACGCATAATGGGGGAAATATGTGTAGAACTAACGTACTGATATTGTACCACAGGTTGTACACGGTAGTACAGACCAAAAAATAGAGGGGGTATCCCCTCTATTTGTGAAAAGTACAACTCTAAAGTACAACTTTAAAGTTGTACTATTTCAAACATACCCCCTACCATTTAGCGCTGTCTCCCTCGATACCAGGGAGGTCGGCGTTTTCATTTGCTTGAAGGTAATGCTCGAAAATGGTTTCGGGCGAGTTTCCACAAATCGCCCCAACGGTAGAAGGGTCTATCCCACTGCGAACCATGCGGGTAATAGCAGTATGGCGACAGTTGTAAGTGCCTAGATATTCACGAACTTTTCCACGCTTGACCAGCGCTTCAACAACGCGCCGGGTGTAACGCGGGGTGAAGTTGTGAGTGTCAATATTGCCACCTAATTGAGCGGTAAAGATTAAGCATTCGCGAGGGCGTTCTAAATGAGGGGTCAATATGCGCTCCATTGCCTCATTGCATTTAATCACTCGTATCGTGCCTGTTTTTGTTCCCTTCAACACGCCCTTGCTGTAAGCTTTGTCGATACGAATGTACATCGCGCCTTGACGCTGGAAAATGTCACCAACGGTTAAGGCAGCCGCATCGGACGGACGGCAACCGATAAGGAGTAAAAACTCAACAAAATCGGCATAATGCCGGTCATCATATCGGCTGTCAGCATGAGTAAAGGTATTGTTGCGGAACGCTTCGACAATTGCTAGCGCCTCATCTTCCGAGTAAGCTTTCTTCGCTCGTTTTGATTTAGGTAACGCAGGCAGCATTTTTTTAATGCTTTCGTAGGGGTTTGTTTCTCGATAACCCGAACGCTTAAGCCAATTGCCGAAACTGATTAAATCGTTACAGAAGCGTTGAATGGTTGAGACTGCGTATTTTTCCAGAGATTTCTTGGCAACACTTGACTTGCACTCCATATCGATTTCAGAAGATAGGAGGAAAGTCATAATATTACGCGCCGTTTTAAACGAGTCCTTGAATGTCGTTTCTTCCATTTGAGTTTTTTGGTACTCTACGAACTCGTCCCACAATTCAGACAACGATTTAACTTTGACGGTGTTAGGCGACTCTTTTCCTAGGTAACTGTACAGCCGTTCTTCGGTTAGTCGCTGGAAAATTAAATCGCTTTCTATCTGACTGGCAATTCCGAGCGCTGCTTTGTTGCCCTCTTTGTTATTAGGGAGTCCGGTAGTAAGCCTGTATCGCTTGCCTTCCCAGCGAAAGTTTAACCATAGTACGCTTGAACGTTCAAAAACCGTAACTTTTTGGCGTTGTTTGTCGAGACTGTACATTTTCTGTGTGTCCAAATTGTGACCAACAAGGGTTCAAAACTGGACAGAGAAAGGCTTTTAACGCCTCAACAGCGTTGAGTTGTGGGCGATGCACTTCCTTCACACGGAAGGGGTCACTGGTTCAAATCCAGTATCGCCCATCTATTATACAGTAAGGGTTTTAGCCATTTCTAAGGACGTGGTTCGGACTGTGCTGTTGTCATCTTACTGGAGAACTCCATTGTTCGATCGCGATCGCAATTTTCGATCTTCCTATCGCAATTCAAGCTAACATAAATCCGGTTCCCCGCGATCGCACTCAGTCCTATGCCGCGAAAAACTCACGCTACAACTCCTCGCCCGACAGCGAAAACTCAATCCTCTCTCGCGCTTCCTGAAGTCCCTCTACGTCTGGCGGCTTTGGAAGAAGAACACAAAAAGCTGTTAGGGTTAATCAAAAGAAAGCGAACGGAATTAACCAATTTTGTCGAACAAATGCGAACTTTGGCAACGGCAGTTTTCCATCAAGGACTGGCGGGCTTACAAAGAATTGCCGAACTCGATCGCGAAATTCACGAACTGTTCGATAAAATTCTTACCGAGCGCAAACTAGACAAACAAACGCGCAAGAATATAGAAATCATTTATGGGAATCTTCAGACGCTTGGGATTATCACTCATAAGCGCCGAGAACGCCCCCAAGATGAAGATTTTTTAGACGAACTGTTCGAGCAATCTCAGACAGAAGAACGCGAATTTAAAGCGCCCGGTTCGGAGCGCGATCGCCAGCAACGGACTTTTGAAGATTTTCAACCCTCGCCAGCACCTCATAGCAAAGAGTCGCGAAAGATTCGGCAAACTTTTTTAAGATTAGCCGAGATTTTTCACCCCGATCTCGTTACCGATCCGGAGACGCAACGCCATCATACGGAAATCATGAAAGAAATCAATACGGCGTACAAGCAAGGCGATCTCGCTCGACTTTTAGAACTGGAGAAAAAGCATAAAGTTGGGGAAAAGATCGACCTCAACAATGAAGATTCGGTAACGCGCCGCTGTCAGTCTCTCGAACAACAAAACGAACTTTTGAAGCAGCAATACGAACAGCTAAAAGAAGAGTTGCGCCAAGTCAGACGAACGCCAGAAGGTGTAATGGTGGCGGATTATCGCCGAGCAAAGAAGGAAGGAATCGACGCGATCGCGGAAATGATGGCGGAAGTGGATCGCAAAAGGGAAGTTATCTCGGAAGTTCGCGATTTTGTTCTGGATTTCTATAAAAAGAAGCTAACGATTCAAAGGTTTATGAAAGGGCCCGATGTTTTACGACGAGTAGCGAGGGATATAATGGAAGAAATGCTCGACCATTTTATCGAATTTGAAATGGGCGACGATTTTGAGTTTTGAATGCGATTATTAAGCCTCGGGTGCAAGTGGTGAAAATTCAACCCTTGCCGCCAGAAATTGTCACCTTAATTGCGGCGGGCGAAACGATTGACTCGCTAGCAGCGGCGGTGCGGGAGTTAGTGGAAAATGCGATCGATGCGGGGGCGCGACGGCTGACGATCGCGTTATTTCCCGATTTGTGGCGCTTGCAGGTTGCCGATAATGGCGGCGGCATGGACTTGACAGATTTACAGGTTTGTGCAGGAGCGCATTGTACGAGCAAAATCCGCGATCGCGCCGATTTGTGGAAGATTGCGAGTTTGGGGTTTCGCGGCGAAGCGCTACACAGTTTAGCGCAGTTAGGAACGCTAGAAATTGCGAGTCGTTCGAGTTTGGAAGATTTCGGCTGGCGGGTGAGTTACGATCGCGCCGGGAAAGCCATTCGAGAAGAAATTACCGCGATCGCGCCCGGAACCATCGTTACCGTTTCCGACTTATTTGCAACCATCCCCGTTCGTCGCAGCGCCCTCCCCTCAAAATCGCAACAACTCAAAGCCGTTCAAGAAACCATTTATCACCTCGCCCTATGCTATCCCGCTATTGCTTGGCAGGTGTTACAAAACGGCGAACCTTGGTTCAACCTCAGCCCCAGTCCGACAGCAAAAGAAGTCGTGCCGCAATTGCTAAAATCGGTGCGTGCGAGCGATTTACAGTATTTAAATTCTGAAATCGGGGAAGAAATTCAAAATGCAAAGGCTGGCATCGAAATTGTATTGGGATTGCCCGATCGCTGCCATCGTCACCGCCCCGATTGGGTTAAAGTTGCGATCAACGGGCGAATCGTGCGATCGCCGGAACTCGAACAAGCCGCGATCGCAGCTACCCATCGTACTCTACCGCGCGATCGCTTCCCCGTCTGCTTTTTACACCTTTGCACCGATCCCGCCCAAATCGACTGGAATCGCCATCCCGCCAAACAAGAAATATACTTGCATTCTATGGCGCAATGGCGCGATCGCGTCGCCGAAACCATCGAACAAGCCCTGCGCCTTAGCCCCACCGACTTAAGCGCCGCCGGACACCAACGCATCAGCCAAGTGCTGAAAGCCGCCGAAGCCAAAAGCAGCCAGTATAAACTCAATCCTAACCTGCAAGTCGCCGTCAGTAAAAGCAGCGCCATCTCCCTACGCGCCGTCGCCCAAGTCAACAAAACCTACATCGTCGCCGAACATCCTAACGGAATCTGGCTCGTCGAACAACATATCGCCCACGAACGCATCCTCTACGAAGAACTCCTCGAGGCTTGGCAACTCGTCGGAATCGAACCGCCCCTCATCCTCAACAATCTCATCCCCGCCCAAATCGCCCAATTACAGCGAATTAACCTCGAAATCGAACCTTTCGGCGAACAAATGTGGGCAGTGCGAACCCTCCCAGCGATGCTGCAACCGCGAGAAGATTGTGCCGCCGCCCTACTCGAACTCAGTTGGGGCGGCGACTTACAAACCGCCCAAGTTGCAGTTGCCTGTCGCAGTGCGATTCGCAACGGGACTGTATTAAGTTTGCCAGAAATGCAGGACATTCTCGATCGCTGGCAGCAAACCCGCAACCCCCGCACTTGTCCCCACGGACGGCCGATCTATTTACCTTTAGAAGAGTCATCTTTAGCGCGTTTTTTCCGCCGTCATTGGGTGATTGGAAAAAGCCACGGGATTTGAACTCGTTTGATTTATTCTGGCTCGAGCCACGGAATCTCTAATCGTCGAAAATCGCGATCGAAAGAAGCTACTGCCCCTCCTTCCTTACGAGCAACTTCTGCCAAAAAAGCATCCATAAAATCGACATTGACTGCTGCCATTCGCTCGATCGCCGCGATCGTTTGTTCTGCTTGTTCTGCGATAATTCCTTCTGCTACGATTAAAGGCAACAAAACCTCAGCAATTTCAGTGCGAGAATATCGATAAAAAGAACTTAAAACCCAAATGATTTCTGCTACAACCATTGGTGAAAGTCTTAGCGTTACTTCTCCTCTTTCTGCTCTTTGAACTAGGCGTAACGCTCGCTGAGCAAGTTCTGGCGGCTCTCCCGTTAGCAATCGGAGTAAGATATTCGCATCAACCCAGAGGTCATTCATCAGCTTTCAGTTGCGCTCTCTCGCCAAAAAGTTTCTCCGGCTTGCTGGCGTACTGATTCCTTTCCGGGATAGGGGATATTAACCGGAAGAACGCCATAAAACTCGCTTAGCCGCTTTGGTTTAATAGCGCGCAAAAGAATTTCAGTTCCCGTGCAGACGAGTAAAAGTTCGTCTCCTGCTTGGATTCCTAGCTGTTGTTGCACTTGAGTTGGAATTTCAACTTGTCCGTCAGGAGTTAGCTTGACTTTCATAGTAAATTTTCGCTTTCGTCTCTATATTTTAAACTCTTTCTTTCCTTCGTGTCTTGCATAAGGCAGCTTTTAATTTAGAGAAAGCCAAACCTCTTTATCGGCGGACGCTAGCGATTTAGACGTGCTGCCTCCTCGAAAACTACTCCAAGGAGTAGGCGTTTGAAAATGCAGCTTAATGTTTTGCTTTCGCGATCGTGTATTGTAAAATGAGCGCTAAGATCGAAAATCCCGACCAGCGATCGCGCCTCAACAACCTCTAAATTTCAATCAATGCAACTCACTGAAACGATAGATTCAATTCATATTGCCGGAATTCGCGCCTACGGTTACATCGGCTTTCTTCCTGAAGAAAAAGTATTGGGACAATGGTTTGAAGTCGATTTAACGTTGGGCGTAGATTTAACTCGGGCGGGGGAAACGGATAATTTAGAAGATACGTTGGATTATCGAGACGCGATCGCGCGAACTAAAAGTTTAATTCAACAGTCGAAGTTTGCCTTAATCGAACGATTAGCCGCCGCGATCGCAGAATCCCTCCTCGAACTCGAAAAAATACAACAAGTGCGCGTCAAATTAACCAAACCCGCCGCCCCCATCCCCGATTTTGGCGGTAAGATTGCGGTGGAAATCGAGCGTAGCCGAAAGCAAGGGTAAAATAAATTGACAGACCTTATGAGCCTCCTCCTTGTATTTGAACTCAATCCAAAATAGAAGTCGCGAACAAATGTAAAAACACGCTCGAAAACGGTAAAAATAACTCGACAATTGCTATAATTTAAGCGATCCGTTAAAAAAGTTTTTGTTTAATTACAAGGAGCAAACATGGCTAGAACACTCACGCTCGTTCTTCCAGATCATTTAGAGCAAGCGCTGACCGAGCGAGCAGAATGCTTAAATCAATCGATGGAGGAAGTTATGTTACAGTTACTTTCGCAACAGTTGACAATTTCATCTCAAAGTGAGTCAGAACAACCTGGAGAAACAGATCCACTTTTACGATTAATTGGTTCCCTGAATGTAGACGTTTCCGACTTAGCAGAAAACCATGACTACTATATTGGACAAGCTTTGCGTCAGAAACTAAAACGGAATGAATAATTTATTTGTCGATACATCAGGTTGGGCAAGTCTTTTTGTTGCTAATCAATTTCACTACCCCCAGGCAGAACATCATTTTCGGCTCGCCTTAAAACAAAAAAGAAAAATTTATACGACTAACTATATAATTGCTGAGTTGGTAGCCCTATTAAACAGCCCACTTCGGGTTTCTCGTGCGCGTGTCTTTGAAATTATTGATGCTATTAAGACAGCCGAATACATTGATATTATTTATATTAACAACAAACAAGATGCTATGGCTTGGGAACTCTGCAAAGGCAGAATCGACAAAGCTTGGTCGTTGGTTGACTGTACATCTTTCGTTATTATGCAACAACTTGGAATTCAAGATGCTCTGACAACTGACCAGCATTTTGAGCAGGCAGGCTTTGTCCGTTTACTCAAGTAGCTAGATTGTTATTTGCAAAGAAAGGTTTGCACTTTACTGATAACTGTTTACTAGAAAGTATCCTATCAAATAACACTATTTTTAACGGTATTTCTCCTCTAAATAATTAGTGTAAATATCAATTTCGTCTTCTATATTTAACTGAACGACACCAACTAAGCTTTGAGTCCAAGGGTCTAGATTCATGAAGTAGCTCTGCTCTGATTCAAGCAAACTCGGAACTTGCATTTCTTTGCGAATAGAATTTAATAAAGATTCAACTAAACGCCAGCGCTCGCTAAGAGATAACTGCAATACTCGATCTTGTAACTCTTGTAATGTCATACTGTTTGCACCAAAAAATTCCATAGAACTAGAAAGTAGGATCCGTTAGGGATTCTCGTAACGCATCACGATTAGAATTGATTTGAGTCAATCGTGCCTTCCTCCAACTCAAAACCCATAAAACCAGCCAGTTGCTCGTTGCGTCATCCTTTGTAACAATTTAGCCAGAGGCATCCCTGCAAGCACTCGAAAGCGGTACGCAGCAAGCAGAAATTTTGCGCGCCGTTTCGTTACAGTATGCAGACAATCCAAATCATCCAGGAGAAACGCTTAAAGATGTTAGAAGCATATCGCCAGCACGTCGCCGAAAGAGCCGCCCTTGGCATCCCACCCTTGCCCCTCAACGCCCAACAAACTGCCGAACTCTGCGAACTGCTGAAAAACCCCCCCGCCGGAGAAGAAGGGGAATTAATGCTATTATTGCGCGATCGCGTTCCTCCCGGAGTCGATGAAGCCGCTTACGTCAAAGCCGGATTTCTCACCGCCGTAGCCAAAGGAGAAATCCAATGTCCCCTAATTTTCCCCCAAGGCGCGATCGAACTTCTCGGTACAATGGTAGGCGGCTATAACGTCCAATCCCTCGTCGAACTGCTCAAATCTCGCGACAGCAACCTCGCCAGCGCCGCCGCCACCGCCCTCAGCAAAATCCTCCTCGCCTTCGATGCGTTCAACGATGTCCTCCACCTCAGCGACATCAACCCCTACGCCAAACAAGTCATCGACGCATGGGCAAACGCCGCCTGGTTCATCGACAAACCCAAACTTCCTCAATCCATCACCGTCACCGTCTTTAAAGTCCCCGGCGAAACCAACACCGACGACTTATCCCCCGCCCCCCACGCCACCACCCGCCCCGACATCCCTTTGCACGCACTCGCCATGCTCGAATCGCGGATGCCCGAGGGACTCCAAACCATCGCCCAACTCAAAGAAAAAGGCCACCCCGTCGCCTACGTCGGCGATGTCGTCGGAACGGGTTCCTCGCGCAAATCCGCCATCAACTCCGTCCTCTGGTACATCGGCGAAGACATCCCCTTCGTCCCCAACAAACGTTCCGGCGGCTACATCCTCGGCGGTAAAATTGCCCCCATCTTCTTCAACACCGCTGAAGACTCCGGCGCGTTGCCCATTGAATGCGATGTCACCGGACTCGAAACCGGCGATGTCATCACCATTTATCCCTACGAAGGCAAAATCACCAACGAAAGCGGTGAAACCATTACTACCTTCGCCCTCAAACCCGACACCATCCTCGACGAAGTGCGCGCGGGCGGACGCATTCCCCTCCTCATCGGGCGCAGTCTCACCGACAAAACCCGCGACGCGATGGGACTTCCCCCTAGCACCCTCTTCGTTCGCCCCCAACCCCCCGAAGACACCGGCAAAGGCTACACCCTCGCGCAAAAAATGGTTGGCAAAGCCTGCGGACTCCCCGGCGTGCGTCCCGGCACATCCTGCGAACCCCTAATGACGACCGTCGGTTCCCAGGATACCACCGGCCCCATGACTCGCGACGAACTCAAAGAACTCGCCTGCCTTGGCTTCAGCGCCGACTTAACCATGCAGAGTTTCTGCCACACCGCCGCCTATCCCAAACCCGTCGATATCAAAACCCACAAAGACTTACCCGACTTCTTCGCCACGCGCGGCGGCGTTGCCCTGCGTCCCGGCGACGGCATCATTCACTCTTGGTTGAACCGAATGCTGCTGCCCGACACTATCGGCACTGGCGGCGACTCCCACACCCGTTTCCCCCTGGGAATCTCCTTCCCCGCCGGTTCCGGCTTAGTTGCCTTCGCCGCAGCCTTGGGCGTAATGCCCCTCGATATGCCCGAATCCGTCCTCGTCAAGTTTACCGGCGAACTGCAACCCGGAGTCACCCTGCGCGATATCGTTAACGCCATTCCTTGGGTAGCCATGCAACAGGGCAAACTCACCGTCGGCAAAGAGAACAAACAAAACCTTTTCAACGGGCGCATTATGGAAATGGAAGGATTGCCCGATTTGAAAGTCGAACAAGCCTTTGAACTCACCGATGCGACTGCCGAACGTTCCTGCGCCGGTTCGACGATTAAACTGGGAACGGAAACCGTCGCCGAATACTTGCGTTCCAACGTTTCCCTGCTCAAAAATATGGTTGCGCGCGGCTATCAAGATGGTCGCACAATTATGCGCCGCGTCGCCAAAATGGAGCAATGGTTGGCGAAACCCGAGTTAATGTCTGCCGATGAAGATGCGGAATATGCAGACGTTTTGGAAGTGAATTTAAGCGAGATTAAAGAACCCATCGTTGCCGCACCTAACGACCCCGATAACGTCAAATTAATGTCTGAATGTACGGGCGATAAAATCGATGAAGTCTTCATCGGTTCTTGCATGACCAATATCGGTCATTATCGCGCTGCTGCCAAGATATTAGAAGGGGCAGGAACGGTGAAAGTTCGGCTATGGATTTGTCCGCCGACTCGCATGGACGAACAACAATTACGCGAAGAAGGCGTATATGGAATTTTTGCTGCCGCCGGAGCGCGCACGGAAATGCCGGGATGTTCGCTTTGTATGGGCAACCAAGCGCGAGTTGAAGATAATGCAACCGTGTTTTCAACTTCTACTCGTAACTTCAATAACCGCATGGGTAAAGGCGCGCGAGTCTACCTCGGTTCCGCAGAATTAGCGGCAGTTTGTGCCTTGCTCGGACGCATTCCCAGCGTTGAGGAATACATGGAGATTGTGACGAAGAAAATCGACCCCTTTGCGGCAGATTTGTATCGTTACTTAAACTTCGACCAAATCTCTGGATTTGAGGACGAAGGGCGCGTTATTGCCTTGGAAGATATGCCAAAGATTGAAGATATCTTAGGGATGCCCGTCGGCGCGAAGTAAGGGCTAAAAATGAATTCCTGTAGGGACGTTATAGATAACGTCCCTACAGGATGCGATAAGAAATGGTGTAAAAAGTAGTTTATAAGATACAAGAAGAAAAAGTAGGGTGTGTTAGCGAAGCGTAACGCACCATTTACAAGATACGAGGAGAAAAAGTAGGGTGTGTTAGCGAAGCGTAACGCACCAAGACGGTGCGTTACGGCGCACTGAAAAACTCCTTTCTTTTTTCATAGGTTTAGCTTGCGCCTAACGCACCCTAGGAAATGGTAGAGCATTTTTCCAATGGATAAGGTACAAAAATTGAATATCAGATTGGTAGGGGCGAATGGCATTCGCCCGCACGGTGTACCCCACACGAAAAATGCGATAGGTAGAGTATAATTAAATTGCCCTAACTTCAAGCAATTGTATTGAGGTAGAGAATAGTAGGATTTTATATTTAGCCGTGTCTTTCGATATTTATGAAGATTTTTTACAGGTAATTTTATCAAAGAAGTTATAGCAGAGAATCAAGTAAAGCTTGTCGTTTTTTCCCCGAATAGAGAGGAGATTGTTTTATGGATAGACTAAACTATAGCGAACTGGTACAAACGATTATCAAAGGTCATGTCGGAAAGAATTTAAACTCGAAAACGGAAGTTCATTTAATTTTTGATACTGAGCGAGATCGCTACCAACTTTTGCACCTTGGCTGGGACGATCTAATTCGAGTCTTTGGGTGTATTATTTATGTAGAAATCAAAGAGGGTAAAATTTGGATCGAACGCGACGGAACGGAAACGGGTGTGGCAAATGAATTAGTTGAAGCTGGCGTTCCCAAGCAAGATATTGTTTTGGCATTTCACGCTCCGTATAAACGAAAGTTTACCGAGTTTGCTGTAGGTTAAAGAGAGGTAGGGTGGAATACCACTGACTTAAGTAAAAGTAGGATGTATTAGCGAAGCGTAACGCACCAATCCTGTGCTAGCGCAAATGCAGTCTGCCTAATTATTGAGGTCGGTTTTCGCAATCGAGCGATTAATCCGAGCTAGCATAATTAAACTACGACCAGATTTTATTTTTACGGTAAGTTTCGTAAAGTTTTAGGTAAAAAACAATTTATATCAATACCCACCGCAGATATTTTAGTGGGCAAGGTAAAGTTCAATAAAAAAGTGATGAGGCAACCTCAATAGCTTTACCCAACCCTATGTTACTCTCTAACTGAGTGTATTTTCGGAAGTCCGATCGAGAACACTTCGCTATAATAAATACTGCTTCATAAATAACCGATCGACTTCATCACAAATATTAACATATGTCAAAAATCATGTCGCCTAGCCCAACGATTGAGTCGAGAGATCTGAGTCTGTCTGGATTGTTTGAAGATTTTTACAGTGTACCTGATTTTCAACGAGAATATGTTTGGGAAAAACAGAACGTTCAAAAGTTATTAGAGGATTTATTTGATAATCTTAGTTTATTTGAAGGAAATTCTAGTTCTAATTTATCGGAATATTTTTTAGGTTCCATTGTCGTTTGTCCAGATTCTACTGATGACAGGAAAACATTTCAATTAATTGATGGTCAGCAAAGAGTTACAACTCTGTATCTAGTTTTTTGCGCTCTTCGATACTTTATTTTAGAATTAGGCGATAAATCTCAATTTTTAGAGGAATTAATTCAAGGAACTGCTCAGGATGTAAGAACGGGAGATGACATTAACAAATATCGACTATCCCTTCAGTATGATAGTTTAGGGGCTAAGACTATAGATTGTATTATACATAATTTATACCCAGAGAAATCTTGGTTAAATTCTTCTCGATCGGCACAGAATATAAATACGGCGTGGAAAGTCATTAAAGTTTTTCTTGCGGATAATGTTGAAGACAACCCAAAACGTTTTAAAGAAATCTGTGCAGCAATTGCTAATCGAGCTAAAATTATCAGAATAGAAACTCCAAATCTCAAAAATGCTCTTAAGGTTTTTGAGACGATCAATGAAAGGGGAGTAGGTCTTAGTTCTATCGATTTATTAAAAAATTATTTGTTTATTCATACTTCCAGTAAAGATTCAAGCAAAAGTATTGATAGGAATTGGTCTAGTTTAACAATAAAATGGGGAAAGCTTTTAGAAATACTTTATCAAAGCAATCAGGAACCATTGCCATTCTTGCGTTACTACCTTTTATCTCATTACTCTGTAGAAATGCAAAATAATTTTCCAGAAGAAGAAATCTATTCTTGGTTTATAGAACATGGAGAAACAGAAGGAATACAGAAAGAGCCTCTAAAGTTTATGGATGAGTTAATCTTGGCAGCAGAGCATTACTGTAAATTTACTCATGCTAAAAATGTAGATGGTTCTGACAATATATATTTGAAGAATATTGCTAAAATTCAAGGTAGAATCAAGCAACATTTAATTCTTCTTATGGGTGGTAGGTTTTTAGAAATAAATTTATTTAATAAACTATCTTTTTATGTGGAAAATCTTCTTTTTGTTAACACGATTACTAGAAAAGCACGACGTAAAGATGTCAATCTAACCCGCGAATTTGCTCAATCTGCTCGCAAGCTTAGGTATGTAAAAACCTCGGATGACTTAAATAAATTTATTGCTGAGAATATTTCGCCAAAATTAGATTTATTGAAAGAAGATTTTCGATTAAGTTTGTCTGAACTATCTAGCAATAATTTAGCTAAATTTCGTTTGCGATATTTTCTAGCTAAAATTGACCAATTTATCGTAAAAGAATCATACGGAAATCTGAAGCCATTAGAATCTTATTTAGATAAGTCGATTACAATAGAACACATACTTCCTCAATCGAAGAAAGATCCTTTATTTCCTAAGCTAGGAAACTTGACTTTATTGGAAAAAACCATTAATAGCTCATTGTCTAATAAAGAATATAAAGATAAAATTGAAGGTTATAGGCAATCTCAAATGTTAATTACTCGTTCCTTAGTAGAAGAGATTGCTGTAGGAAATAAGACTCAATTAAACCGTGCAATGACTAAATTGAATCTTATAAGTTTTTCACAGTGGGATAATGCCGCTATAGAACAACGTCAAATTATTCTTGTGAATATTGCGATGAAGGTTTGGGGATTGGATGAAGAAAATCTTTATCCTATAAAATTTTAAGTGGGGCTGGGTATTAAATATTTAAATTTAGTAGTAAAGATAGATGGAAAAATGACCCTTGCTTTTGATTCGGGTACATATACAAATTTACTGATAAAGTATCAACCTAAAGTCATTAAAACTGAAGCTGAAAACGATCGCGCAGTTGCTTTGGCTGAAGAACTCGATCGCCGGTCTCATCGAACTCCAGAAGAAGAGTCTTTATTAGAATTATTACTTATACTCATTGAAAAATTTGAGGAAGTACACTATCCAATTCCGCAATCTTCCGGAGTATCTATCTTGCTTCATCTAATTGAAGAAAATGGATTAAGTTCTGATGATTTAGCTGGCATCTTAGGAGAGCGAGTTAACATAACAGATATGATTGATGGCAAACAGAGTATGAACCGATCTCAAGTCCGTAGTTTAGCCGACTATTTCAATATCGATGAGAAATTATTAACGAATTAGAGGTAGGGTGGGTATTGCCGCAAGTAAACTCAAATTCAAGGAGCAACTTTTAATTAGCAATGCCCACCGTTGATGTTTTGGTGGGCAAGATAAGTTTAAGGAAAAGCAATGATAATAACGTTAATAGTCTTGCCCACCCTACTGCTATCTTCCATCATACAACCCGATGAGCGGATCGGGGATTGCAGGAGATTTAGGGGCGTTCTGAGGCGACAAACGAGCTTGTAAATATTGCGCGATCGCGTCTTCAAATAAGCTTTCTAAACTCTTGTTTTCTTGGTAGGCAACTTGCATTAATTGAGTTAAAACTTTGGTGTCGGGTTTCCAGTTTAGGACGATCTCGAGCATATTTTTCTCTCCGGGATGCTGAGGAGTTGCAACGATATTAAAACTGAATCGCGATCGCTTAGCAATTATCGTTGCTACCGCTTCCATTTTCCACGGTCATTATAACATCCGAACTTCACAACTTCCAAAGCGATCGCGCGTTATATAGCAGTTTTCACATGGATGAGGTACACCCAGCGGGCGAATACCATTCGCCCCTACGGGGCGGCGTTTAATTTCGAGGCGACCTCGAAATCCGCGCCCCTACCGATTTGATTTTTGGAACTGTACCTCACGCAAACGAAAAACGCTATACCAATTTAAGATTGCGTTGCCGAGAATAAACTCTCCTAAATTCTCAGGATAACGGTGCGTTACGCTTCGCGCTCCACACCCTACTTTTCATTTTATGCAGCTTCACATCAATCTGGTATTAGCTACAAATTAGTTACTAATTAGCTGCTAATTAGTAGCTTAAAAGCGCAAAAATTTGCTATAATAATTAGCTTTTTTTGTGCTATATTTCGACTAACAATCAACGTCAAAAACCAGCCCCTCGCCCTGGAAAGCACGGGACTGGCTTTGGCTCCTATTCGACAAGGAGATAGATTTATTATGCCTTACCGAGACTGCTTGAATCCGTGGATTATCGTGCGGCTGCTGCCCAACTTACAGCGCATTGTCGTGGGGCGATTTCGCAGTTGGTCGGATGCGGAAGGTCACTTAAAAGTGCTGCGGCGACTGATTCCGATGGCTTCGATGATTGTTGTTTTCGATCCTCCTGGCGATCGCGTCTAGAATCTCGCGGGTGGGCAGTAGCCCACCTTTAAACTCTCCGATAGCGCATTCCGGGCAAAAACGTCACAAGTTCGAGCAGTTCGAGTTGTACGAGGGCGTTATGAATTTGGGGAGAACTGAAACCGGTGGCAACCGCGATCGCGTCAAACCCAATTCCTTCATCGGTAATCGCTTCCAATACCTTAGCCAGTTCGGGCGCGAGTTCGGGTAAAATGCGTTGCGGCGGTTCGCTCGGTTTCTCATCCAACTGCGGAATTTCGCCCAACATTTCCAACAGATGCGCTTCGCCCAAAATCACCTGCGCGCCCCGATTCGCAAGTTCCAGACAGCCGACGGATTGCGGGCGATCGAGACTGTTGGGCAGAATGCAAACATCGCGATTGAATTCGTTCGCGTAGCGGGCGGTAATTAGCGCGCCGGAACGCTGGGCGGCTTCCATCACCAGAACGGCGCGAGATAACCCCGCAATAATGCGATTGCGGGGCGGAAAGTTTTTGCCATCCGGCTGGGTTCCGGGGGGATAATCGCTGAGGATTAAGCCTTGTTCCTGAATTTGCTCGTAAAGTTTTCGATTGCTGGGGGGATAGGCAACATCGATTCCCGTCCCTAAAACCGCGATCGTACGCCCTCCGGCTTCCAAACAGGCGCGATGGGCTTCAGTGTCGATACCAAGCGCTAGCCCGGAAACGATGGTAAAACCGTGGCGGGCGAGAATTTCGCTAAGCTTGCGCGTCCACCGCCGCCCGTAATCGGTGGCATTGCGCGTCCCGACGATGCCGATCGCGGGCGTGCTACCTTGATTTTCCAAGGCGTTAACGATGCCTCGATAATACAAAATGGGGGGCGGACTGGGAATTTCTAGCAATAGGCGCGGATATTCGGGGTCGATAGGAGTCCAGAAATTGAGATTTTTTTCTAACTGTTCGGCGAGGAGGGTTTCGGGAACGAGACCGGATCGCGCTTGGGCGATAGCTTCAAGCAGTTTCCGACCAATACCCTCTACTTCCGCGATCGCTGAAGGTGGGGCAGTCCACGCGATCGACAGCATTCCAAAGTGTTGGTGAATCCGTTGCAGTAAAATCGGCCCAATTCCCGCCACTTGCGACCAAGCCAACCAATAAGCGCGTTCTTGTAACAAATTGCTTCTTTACTCCGTCTCTCCTGTCCGATTCTAATTCATCGCTCAAAAGTTTTTCCGAACCTAAATAAGAAAGAGTCTCATTAAGCTAGAATGGTAACGCTCAATCGTTTTAAGACTCAGGAGAGTTCAGCAAGGGACATGAAGATTACTCGACGCAGGGCAATGGGCTTCGGACTGGGATTCGCGATCGCGATCGCAACGGGATGCACCGCGCAAAACGCCGGTTCCGGAAGTGCGGGCAAAAGCGCCGCCAGTGGCGAAATCAACCTCTACTCCTCTCGCCATTACGATGCCGACCAGCAACTTTACGACACCTTCACCCAAGAAACCGGAATTAAAATTAACCTTATTGAAGGTAAAGCCGAAGAATTAATCGAACGAATTCAGAGTGAAGGCGCGAATAGCCCCGCCGATGTCCTCGTCACCGTCGATATCGGCAATTTGTGGCGCGCGGAACAGCAAGGAATTTTGCAGCCCGTTACTTCGCAAATTCTCAACGACAAAATTCCCGCTAATCTTAGAGATAGTCAAGGGCGCTGGTATGCTTTGACCAAGCGCGCGCGCGTCATTATCTACAACACCGATAAAGTCAAACCAGAAGAATTATCAACCTACGAAGACTTAGCAAACCCGAGATGGAAAGGGCGCATCTGTATGCGTAGTTCTAGTAATATCTATAATCAATCCTTAGTTGCTTCTAAAATCGCCGAAATAGGAACGCAAAAAACCGAACAATGGCTTAAAGGCTTTGTCGAAAATTTTTCCAGACCGCCGGAAGGAAACGATATCAGCAATATTAAAGCTGTCGCTGCGGGCGAATGCGATATTTCCCTGGTGAATACTTACTATTTTGCCCGCATGAAAAACTCTACCGATTCATCCGACAAAGAAGCAGTGGCTAAAGTTGGAGTCTTCTTCCCAAACCAAAAAGTCGGGGGAACTCACGTTAATATTAGCGGTGCTGGTGTCGTTAAGACTGCCCCCCATCGGCAAAATGCCATTAAGTTTTTGGAATATTTAACAACACCCGAAGCACAGAAAATTTTTGCGAACAATAACAATGAATATCCCGCCGTTGTTGGGGTAGAAGCCAATGAAACGGTTCGGTCTTTCGGGACTTTTAAGGAATCTAATCTTAATGTTGATGTTTACGGCGAAAAGAATTCCGATGCAGTTAAATTAATGGATCGGGCGGGTTGGAAGTAAGGATTAAGGGATGGTGAAAAATCAATAATTCCCTTAAAACTGCTAATATTTCCAGTATAACTCCCAAGCGATCGCGAACCTCGATTCACGCTTACCTTACCAGTAAGTTAACGGTTGAACGATTAACGTCGTACCGCGCGCTCCCAGGACTTCAACGCGCTGTCCGGGAACGAGGGTCATGGCGCGATCGCACTGAGCAAACCACCAACTCCCGCGATACATTACCATACCGCGATGTTGAGGCGGAATTTCTTCGTCTACAATCGCTTCCCCAGAAAAATGGCGGCTATTTTGACGGAGAGGTTGTCCATGTGAGATGTATTGTTTTGGCATTGCAACTGGTATAAGACTGAAGGGGGTAGCCATTGCTTGGACTCCTAGATGTTTAAAGCATAGGGACAGAAATACCGGACAGCAGTATGTCCTTTTTCTCGATCGATATTTAACTTGCTTATTGCACGTAATTTGGCTAACGATGCAGCGATGCTTTCTCAGAGTAAGCTCATCGTTCTCGTATTGATATCCACAGCCTTAAAGCCATTGCTTCCGGATAGATAACACCCATGAGGGACAGGTTTTCAGGTGTCTGCCGAATAGGGGTTACAGCAACAGGGAAGGCAATGCTTCCTGTATTCTTCTTTCCCTCTTTTTTCCAACTGAATCCCCATTAAACGGTTTGTTTGACTCTTGTCAACGGCATCGCGCCAAAGCTAAGCCCCGCGCGCCACCTCAGACAGACAAGGAAGTGACACATCTGCGTTGCGCCTTTGTCACAGTCCTTCGCTAAAGTAGTCTCGACCTTAGTTCCTTACACGCTATGCCATGCTACCTTCTGTTCAAACTCGCTTAATTCAGTTTTTAGATCGAGAGTTAAAGCTTCCGCCAGACACCATTCAATTTGCTCTAAAACAAACTCAACTCCTGCCCACCCTGTTACCAATGGTTCTTTGGCAGTATGGATTGATTACACTCTCTCAGCTTAACAAAATTTTTGACTGGTTGGAGACGACTTAGAATTCTCCCCTTAAATTGGGGAGAAAGCGCGATCGCTTTAGCTGCCCCCTTGCAACTCGGACGCACTCTATCACTTAGTCTTTGACTTAATTATCCCGGAAGTTAGCACTATCGCCATTCGATTCCGAACGGTCGTCTTCGCGCTGAAAGCGTTCTGAGAGAACTCGAGTACAAGACCAATTGCTCGGCAACGCCGAAGGCCACCCCATCCGTAATGCCTCCGGGCAAATAGTCATAACCGTTAGTTGACAATCAATTAATTGAACCCCTTCTTTTTCCGTCTGTTTTAAACTTTGTTTGAGAATAGAATCATTTTTAAATTCAAGGGTCTTATTACACTGAATGCAGACCATGTGATGGTGATGGTGAGGATAGGGCTGGTTGAGTTCGTAGTGTTTGTGACCTTCTGCAAGTTCGAGTTCTCGCAAAATCCCCATCCGTGCCATGAGCTTAACGCTGCGATAAATCGTCGAGAGACTGATTGCCTCCCCCCGCAACTCCAGTAGATTGTGGAGTTCTTCAGCGCTGAGATGATTGCCGCGCGGTAAGTTTTGGAATACGTGCAAGATTTTCTCGCGTTGGGGAGTCAAGCGCCAGCCTCGTGAGTTGAGTTCGGCTTTTAACGATGCTGCGGTATAGGGGGACATGGTAACGCTCTCAAGAAATTATTTTTATTGACAATGATAGTCCGTATCTCCCTCAGTTTTCAACAAGTCTAGGTAAGGTTTGCAGAATAATTGACAATTGACAATTGACAATTGATAACGTTCGGAGTCGTTCATTGCTCTCTTGAGGTCTAGTCTCTACCTTCACGTTTCCAGTCGCGCTAGATCTGGTGGTAGCTGCTTCAAGGGGAGCGCAAGTTTCTAGCGTTGAAGTCGCTCGACGACGACGCGAGCGCTTTACCTTCTCATTAAGGAAATCAAAGAGGCTGTCGATCTGGCTCTAAGCTCCACTCCGGGCGGTACAGCCGAGAAAATTGTTCTATCAATATCGTTAAGGAGTTGAATTCCGATGGAAAAGATTAGAGAATAAGGTAAATAATTGTAAAGAAGCGTTTCATAATCGCTCGCCACCCGAAAAATCCGGAGACTGCAATGCCCCATCGTTCGATCCAAAAAATCCTAACGTCCTGCGTCGGTTGCCTCCTCGCGCTCTTGACTTGGTTTATCGCCGAGCCTGCCTTAGCTTTTGACGATCCGAGTCTTCTCCCTAGCGAACCCACCCCCATCGTCGATCTTGCCAACTTCCTCCCCTCGGTTCAAGAAGAATCGTTAATTAGCAGTATTAAAGACTTTGAAGCCGAAACAGGCTGGAAACTGCGCGTTCTCACTCAATACGATCGCACCCCCGGACGCGCCGTGATTCCTTTCTGGGGACTCGATGATAAAAGCATTCTCCTGGTTGCCGATTCGCGAGGTGGCAATCTCCTAGCTTTCAGCGTCGGCGATGCAGTGTACCAATTTCTGCCCCGTACCTTTTGGATCGAACTGCAAGCGCGTTTTGGCAATCTCTATTACATCCGAGAAAACGGCGAAAGTAGCGCGATCGCAAAAACCTTAGAAACCGTCTCGGGCTGTCTGCGCGATGGCGGCTGTCAAGTTGTCCCCGGACTGCCCCAAGAACAGTGGTTACTCACCCTGATCTGCTCGATGGCGGGTGGAGTCATTTGCGGTTTCGCTGCCATTCCCCGCAAGCCCGGGCAATTTCTAGCTTGGCAGTGGGCCTTAATCTTCTCGCCCTTATGGGGAATTTTATTCTTTGCCTTTGGCATCGGGCCGGTTGTCAGCCGCACTCACGATTTGCTACCGTTACTCCGGAACGTTCTCGGTTTTAGTATGGGTGCTTTAGTCGCGTTTCTCTCGCCCTATTTCACGAACTCAGCCCCTTCAGAAACCTAAACGGTTAAGATTTGGCAGCGAACAGTAGGCAACGCGATTCTATTGTTTGCTGTCCCCTGAGTTATGGGATTTTTTCAGGATTCAATTAGGCTTGCTATAACTGATAGCTAACATTAAAATACAAAGCCTTATCCTGAATATTATTTCCTCGATCGTCTAACTCGATCAAAGGAGTTGCGCCGTCCAGTCGGATTAGCAAGTTAGAAAAAGGCTGCCAAATCAGTCCGATTCCACCTCCTGCTAAGAAGTTTTGTCGGGGTAGTACGTTAGGATTATCCGAGTGATTCCAAACTTTACCGAAATCGATAAAAGGCGCAACTTGGAAAATAGGAAATCCGCTTTCATCTTGAAAAATTGCAATACGATCTTCAACAGAAATTCGGAACCCATTATCGCCAGAACGGGTATTTTGTCGGAAGCCTCGCAACGATTGTCCGCCCCCGATCGCGAATTGCTGCGAAGGAAGCAAACTATCGGGAGTCAGTTGCAGTTCTGCCTGCATCAGCAACCGATTGGTCGGGCTTAAACGCTGGACGCGCTGCACTTGTCCCAGCCAACTAAAGAAACGACCGTCAGGAATGGGCGATTCATTTTTTGTGGCATCGAAAATTCCCAAACCCAAATTGAATTGCGAACGTAGCGCCCACGCTCCTGAAGAATCGCGCTTGATATAATCTTGAGCAAACTGCAACACGCGAGTTCGACTATTGCCCTCACTATCGGGGCCAATTCCAAACCCAAACGGGATGTTATTGAATAGAAAAGTTTGACCGTTTTGAACGCTGAACCCGAGAGAGAGCGCAAATTCTCGATCGAAAGTTTCGATTAAAGGCTGGCGATAAGCAATCTCGTAGAGTTGGTTATTTGCCTTAATCTCTAAAGCTTTGAAATCGTCTTCCGTTATTTTACTGTGGCTGGGTGCAAACCGCAGTTGAATTGTACCATTAGTAGGATTGAGCGGCATCCTAAAATTAAAGTCGAAAGCTTGCAAACCGCCGCTCAACGATCGCCGATACGAACCCGTCCATTCATCACCCCAACCCGTTAGGTTACGATACCCGATTAAGCCCTTAAATTCTTCGCCCCCAATGCTGGGCGGGGAATAGTTATCAAAGTTTACGCCCAAAATGAAAGGACTCGCTTCTTCTACGCGGACGGCGAGAATGCTTTTCCCTTCTTCGGTTCCCGGCTGCAAGCTCGATTCAACAGTTTTAAAGAGCGGATCGAGCCTTAACAATTGGAGTCGATCTTCAAGTTTATCGACTTGAAGCGGCTCGGTTACGCCTAAGAGAATGCGACTGCGAATATATTCGGGACGAACGCGATCGTTGCCTTCAATTTTAATATCTTCAAGGCTACCTTCTAAGATTTGCACTCGAACGATACCATCGGTAACGGTTTGAGTGCTGAGGATAGCACGGGACGTTAAATAACCGCGATCGAGATAGGCTTGAGTGAGTTTATCGGCGAGAAGTTGGAGTTCCTCGAAACTCACCGATCGCCCTTCGTAGGATTGCGCGATCGCTTGAATTTCAGCATCGCTAAGAATGGTGCTGCCGACAACTTCAATTCGCCGAACGGGAACCAGCGCTCCTGGGGTAGGGATTGGCGGTTGAGAGGGAGGTGAAGGCGAGGAAAGATGAGGATTGGGGGCTGGAAATTCCGGCGGAAGGAGTTGGGAAATTTCGTCGTGTGGGGAGTTAAGTGTTGCTTCAATTTGTGATTCGGGGTAGGTTTGGGCGAGTAACGGTTGCTGAGTTGCGATCGCGCCCAGACATACGCCTGCAAAAATCTGTTTGCACCCTAATTTCTTTAGCATAATTTGGGTACTCCTTGGGTATTGAATTGTTGAATTAATGTGTACCTGCTACGATTTCGAGCGCTTTAAGGTTGCTCGCTCGCGCCCCAACGATTTTGAACCGGACGATTTTGAACCGATTGACGCAATCGCTGCATTTCGGCTTCAAAACCCACCCGTTGTTCTGGGGTTAAAACTTCTCGAATTGCCAAACGACTTTCAATGGTGGTTTCAGAAAGTTGCTGGCGTAGCGCTTCCACTTGTCGATGTTGTTCTCGAATTTGCGCCTCGGTAGCATTCGCACTCGACATCAGAGTTTCTAACGTTTGTCGGGCGGCTTTGAGGTCGCGATCGAGTTGGGCGAGTTTTGGTCTCGCTTGCTCGCGAATTGATTCAATTTGCTGGATTTGTTCGGGGGTAAGTCCTAAGTTTTGGACAAATTCAGGAGGGGAGGGAGGCGCGCTTGGCAGTTGTGCGAAGGCAGCGCTACCACTCCCGATTAACAGTAACATTCCTAACGTCGCTTCATAGGGTCGCATAAAGCACCTCCATTGTTGATGAGATTGTCGATAGGAACCGAGTCTCGCGGTACGGCATTAAACCCAACGAACGATTAACGATTAAAGAGCATTTCAATCCTTATTGAATTTCCCTACTAATCGTTGTTGTATGACTCTGCCGTTGCGCGCTCATAAGTCGCGTTGCTGCTGTAAACCTCTGCCATTTTGTCGTTACCTCTGCCAATTTCATAGGCGGCATTGTCTTCCCAATAGTCGGCTTTATTACGATGCCACTCTTGGTTGGACTCTCGCTCCGCTCGCCGTCGCTCCTCGTCGTAAGCATTATCTTCGGCTTCTGTGGAGCGCACGTCGCTGTCTGCTTCCAAATATCGCCCTGTGGAATTCAGGCTGCTAGCAGAAAATCGAGAAAGACGGGATGCACGTAATAAGCTAGCGGGAGGTTCGATTTCGCCTCGAGCGATTTGTCCGGCGAGGGTTAACTGATTGTGGACGAATTGTAGGTTATCGGGGTATTTCGATAAATCGAGGGAATTTTGGCTTGAAAAGCCCGAGGACAAGGCATCGCGGAAGGGACTCGGACTTCCCGTTACTGCCGCCCCGGAGCCGCTAATATTACGAATCAGGTCGCCATTTTGCACGACACCATTGAGCGTAATTCTGCCCGCTTTGCCTGAATCTATGCCGCCCCAGCGAGAGGTAGCACCGATAACATTCGCAGTAATTGTATTGGCATTAATGGTGATGTCGCCGCCCGCCCCAACTGTCGGGTTATTATTCCCAGCGCTGGAAAAGATGCGTTGGGCGGAAAAGTTACCGTTGGTGACGTTGATGGTAATATTACCGCCTCGGTTATTGGCTCCGTCAAGGGTTGTGGACTCCGAAGAAATGAAGTCCGCGATCGCGATATTACCATTCGTTGCATTCAGCACGATTTCTCCGGCACTTTTTCCAGAATAAGATGTGAACGCACCGGAGTACAAATTCTGCGCCGAAATGCCGCCGTTAGTTGCGGTGAGGCGAATACTACCGCCGCCGGTTTCGTCGAAGGGGTTTGCCCTGACGAGGGGATTAATATTGCCCAGCGTCATGCTCGCAGCCGTAATACTAATATCTCGCCCTCCTGCATCGATGGTGTCATTCGGACTCATCGAAAACGCGCCCCCCGCTTGGAAGGTAATTGTGCCGGTTCCCGGGGCAAAGGCGAGCGTCCCTAACGGTTGAATGGTAATGGTATTGCTGGCTTGAATTTCGACGTTCGTATTTCCCGGCAACGATTCTAGCTGGCTTTGGGCAATCGTCGTCGGCCCAACATCGCCTACTAATACTTGTCCGGTAAAGCTTCCCGCCCCAAAGCCCGGGGTAATAATAATATCGGCAGGATCGAGCAATAACGTGCCAAAGTTGCCGTTAGGGGCGCTAGTATCGACATTGCCGAGATATTGTAGGTTTTGTTTGCCGGAGACTTCTACGAAACCGCCATCGCCCGACTGACTGCCGCCGCGAGCGCTAATATTGCCTAAAAACTGAGTGGTATCGTCCGCCCAGACAATAACGCGCCCGCCATTTCCATTCCCCCCTTGATGAGTGGGGTTAGGGGGGATCGCATCGGCATTAATAACGGAATCTTCGCTGACAAAAGTCCGAGAAGCAGTGATAACGCTTCCTTTTCCTTGGTAGTCGCCGCCGATTAATACGGTGCCGCCGCCTGTACTGCCAGAGGCATTAATATTGGCACTGACTAAGCCAACTTTATCGCCCAAAACCTGGATTCTGCCGCCCGTTGCAGTGCTAGAAACATCAAGTTGACCGGCAGCAATTGAAGTGCCAGCGTCAGTCGGAACGATCGCGCCGGAATGGGTTAACTTAACCGTACCATTTTCTACTGTTACCCCTGTCGCTACGGGGATATTGCTGCTCGCTAAGAGTGCTGGCAACGATAAGGGCGCGATCGGGCGCGCGTTCTCATTGAGAGCGGTTCGGGTTTCTAGGGGTAAATCGAGACTCAATACGCTGCCTTGCGGTGTAATCCGAACCAGTTTTTCGCCGGGAACGGCGGTAATGGTAATCGTGCCGCCGGGAGCCGTCACAGTGCCGGTATTGAGGACTGTTCCGCCAACTAGGGTTACGCTTTGTCCTGGAGAAACAGCGAGGTTTCCGGCGTTGAAAATAGAACCGGGTTGAGAGGTACTGAAAGCAAAGGCGCTAGGGTTGCCACTTAAGGTTTGCAAGCTTTGTGAGTCGGTGTTGAGAGCAAACCAGCGATCGCCAATTTGAATGCCATTGGCGGTTGTGGCGAGGAAAGATGCTGGAACATTCAATCTGGCACTAGAACCGAACGCGATCCCCGCCGGATTCAATAAAAACAAATTAGAATTTCCGCCCGTGACTTGAATCAATCCATTAATGATTGAAGGATCGCCACCGATGACTCTTCCTAAGATGTTTTGAATCGTTGGATTCGAGAGAAAATTTGCGATTTGGCTTGGTTCTAGACCAAATTGCTGAAAACTTTGGTAAAGATTTGAACCTGTTTGAATCCCGCCAGTAATATCAAAGCGATTTCCAATCTGCGTAATGCTGGTTCCCGTTCCATCTGTCGCTGGAACAATGGATTGAGCTTGTACTGGCAGAGCGATGCCTTGAGACAGCATCAAAGCAATTGAGGACAAACAGGTCATTGCTGCGATGTTTTTCATCATGCCCCTGTATATCTCTGTCACAACTTCTAACGTCGATTCTATCCCTCGCCGCGATCGCTCGCTCTATGACTTCATGAATCTTTAGTTAATAAGCAATAATACTTAATGCAAGCTGAAAGCCTCATTCCTTCGTCGTAATACCCACAACTCTGATTTCCATCGAACTTGCGTCCAATAGACTCTATGTCGGATATTGCGGGTTAAATGTCTGATAATCTGTAAAGGTAGGATTCATTATTCCTCCTGTCTTTTGCTCCGTTTCCGCTGGATCGCTCGGGAAGGAGAGGAGAAGGTAGGATTCACGGCTCAGTTACAAGATGGAATGGCACTTCACGGACGCACAAAGTTTAGCGATTATCGATCGCGAAATCCGCAACCGCTCCTTTTCTCCGGCGGAATACGAAATCGTGCGGCGCATTGTTTACGAAACCGCCGATTTTGAATATCCCTCCTTAGTCAGCTTCTCAGAAAAGGCAATGCAAGCGGGCGCTGCGGCCCTCGCTGCGCGCAGTACCATTGTCGTTGACGTGCCGATGGTGCAAGTTGGGATTGCCCCGGGGATTCAGCAGACTTTTGCCAATCCCGTTTATTGTGCGATGGAAGCGCTGACGCGGCCGCAAAAAGAGAAAACCCAGAGTGCTTGGGGAATACAAACCTTAGCCCAACGCTATCCGGAGGCAATTTTTGCGATCGGACAATCGCAAACGGCTTTGACGGCGTTAGTCGAGTTAATCGAGGCAGAAGAAATTCGACCGGCATTAGTCGTAGGAACACCTGCTGGTTTTGTCGGAGCGGATGTGGCGAAAGCGCGACTTAAGGACTCGTCCATTCCCCATATTTGCATCCACGGGCGCAAGGGTAGTCCGGTGGTTGCCGTGGCGATTCTCAACGGACTCGTCGATCTCGCTTGGCAAGCTTACGGGCAGAATGCTTTTTAGAAATTAAAAATTAGAAATTGCTTTAGGACGAACTCACTCTTTTAAGATTAAGGGACAAGTTTTCAGCGTTAATTTTGTTGAAAACTCGCCTCAACAAACTGAGTAATCGCCAAGGTTATTCGCCTCTAAACGATATCTTCTTTAGGCGCAGAGGCGAGTTTAGCTTTCGCGCGATCCCAGAGGCGATCGAGTTCTTCTAGGGAATAATCATTGAGGGGGCGATCGGCGAAGGCTTCTATCAATTCTATACGCCGGACAATGCGTTGATTCGTCCCTTCCAACGCAGCAGAACTATCGAGATCGTACCAACGAGCAATATTCACTAAAGTAAAGAGTAAATCGCCAAGTTCCGCCTGTTGATGCTCTTTGTCTTCTGTTGCGAGCGCTTCGTGAAATTCAGCCAGTTCTTCGTTAAATTTCTCCCACACGCTCTCGATATTTTCCCATTCCAATCCGGCAGCGGCGGCTTTTTTGGAAATTTTCGCTCCCGCCATTAAAGGGGGTAGGGTACGGGCGTAGCGTTGAAGTTTGCGGCTGAGACGTTGAGTTTGTTCGGGGGTTTCTCCTTTTTCGGCGGCTTTAATTTGTTCCCAGTTCTGGCGGACTTGCTCGATCGATTCGACATTGACGTTACTAAAGACGTGGGGATGTCTGCGAATCAACTTTTCGGCAATTCCGGAGGCGACTTCTTCGAGGGTAAAATGATTGTATTCGCTGGCAATTTGCGCTTGCAAAACGACCTGCAAGAGCAGATCGCCGAGTTCTTCTGCGATCGCGTCCCGCTCGCCGCTGCGAATCGCGTGAGCCACTTCATAGGCTTCTTCGATAATATAGGGTATTAGGGTTTCTGGCGTTTGCACTAAATCCCACGGGCATCCTTCCTCCGGCGATCGCAACTTCGCCACTACATCGATCAAACGTTGCAGTGCCTCTAAAATGCTTTGGGAGGTTTCAGTCTGGGGGGTTTGGGAGCTAAACATCGGCAAGGATTAATTGATAATGGATAATGGACAATGGATCATTGATAATGAATAAATTGAGAGTTTGAGATGCTTTATTTTTTAGAAAAAGATTGTTGCGATTGCAAGTTATCAATAAACTTCTTGATGAAAGCCAAAATTAGAAAAATTGTTTTTACTTTTCCCTAATAAAGATTAGCATTGTTAATTGTCCATTATCAATTATCAATTGTCAATTGTTTTAGGTTATGGTATCAGAAAAATTTCGCCAGCAGTTGCGTCAAGAAGTCGAGCAATGGCGATCGCAAGGGTTGATTGACGACGCTCTCTACCATCGCCTCAGCCAGCGCTACGAACTCAACTCACTCGATACCGCTTACCGCAATCGCTTTATTTCAATTTTGCTGGGTTTGGGCAGTATTTTATTAAGCTTAGCGGTTATTACGTTTGTAGCAGCGAATTGGCAGTATTGGTCGCGATCGCTAAAAGTTTCACTGCTTTTAAGCCTATTTGCAGGCATTAATTGCGCGGGATTCTACTTTTGGCGGCAGCGGGCGCAAGGCTGGAAAGTACGGCTCGGACAAAGTTTACTTTTATTGGGCGGCTTGCTTTTGGGCGCAAATATGGCCCTAATGTCCCAGATGTTCCACCAAAGTAGCCCACTGTATCACCTTTTTCTGCTCTGGGGGCTGGGCGTATTGCTAATGGCTTATAGCTTGCGCTTGACGGTGTTAGCCATGCTAGGGCTGATTTTAGTCGCCTTGGGCTACGTCTCGAGCGTGGTTCCTTCTGCTTTTCTCTATCGTTGGGGCGAGGCTTCGGCGTTGCAGTTAGCCGTTCAACATCTGCCGCTGTTAGCAAGTGTTCTGTTTGTACCGCTTGCCTATCGATGTCGGTCGCGCTGGCTTTTTGGCGGCAGCCTTCTGTTGATAGTCGGTTCCTTAGAAACCAATCTCCTTTTCCTCTCGGCTCGACTGTTCGATGCTTCTGCTAGCAGCGCCGAACTGGTTGCCGCGATCGCTTGTACGCTCCCGCCAGCAGTTCTGTGGGCTTATCGAGATGCGATTTGGGAGCGGAGCGCACCGAATCCTTCCTTCGACGCGATCGCGCGCGGAATGAGCATTTTCTTCCTCAGTATGCTGTTCTATGTCCTCTCCTTTCGAGGTTGGTGGTTGGGTTCGCCGCAACCGGGAGATGAAGCGATGCCCCTACAAATTTGGGCGGCGCTCCTCGATGCCTTTATTCTAGGCGGTTTTACCCTATACGCTTGGTGGAAGTTGGGCGTGGGGAATCGGGCTTTTTGGTGTCTCGATCGCACCAGCACTGTAGTCGGAATGGCAATCCTAGTAACGGGTTGGCTCATTTGGTGGCACGGACGAGTCGAAGCTTTGGGCGCGATCGCGATTTTTGCTTTCAACGCTTTACTATTCCTGCTAGCGATCGGTTGCGTGCGCGAAAGCTTGGGAAGCGGAAAGCGCCGAGGTTTTTGGTGGGGTATGGTCTCGATCGTCTTGCAACTGACTTCCCGAATGCTAGAATACAACACCGATTTGCTCTTTAAAGCGATCGTGCTATTTTTCTGTGGTGTGGCGGTTATCTTAGCGGGCTTATGGTTCGAGCGCTACTTACTGACATTGCACTCGCCAGCGCCGATTCCCGATAAAGAATAGTTCCGGACGCAGTTCAACCTAAGCCTCACTCGCCGCTAATAATCCATCCAATTGCCCGCGAACATCCAAATCGTAAAGCTCGTCACAGCCCCCGATATGGCGATCGTTAATAAAAATTTGCGGGACGGTTCTGCGTCCGTTCGCGCGTTCTGCCATGCGATCGCGCGCCGCATCGTCGCCATCGATTTTGTACTCGCTGTAACGAACGCCTTTCCACCCCAACAGCAGTTTAGCTCGGATGCAAAACGGGCAAGTTTGCCAAGTATAAATTTCGACATTAGCCTTGATGCGCTCCGGATGCCGACCGAGGAGAGAATTAAGGAAATCGAACATAGATGCTCCGTTATCAGTTAAGGTCTTATCTTAATATCTTTTAAGTCAGAATATGAAGCCTGTTGCTCGATGGAAAATCATCAATTCGGAGTTTGCGATCGATAACCGTTGGTGCAAGGTTAGGCGGGATGAAGTCGAACTTCCGAATGGGGTTAGGGTTGACGACTATTTTGTAAATGTTAGGCCGGATGTTGTTCTGATTTTAGCCGTGACTCCCGATCGAGAAGTCGTTTTCGTGCGGCAGTATCGGCATGGTGTAGGAGAAATTTTGCTCGAACTTCCTGGCGGAACTTTTTATGCCGATCGCGAAACTTGTTTGGAAGCCGCTGCCAGGGAACTCGAAGAAGAAACGGGATATATCGCTCGAACTTGGACGCATTTAGCGACGCTTTACGATAACCCCGTTAAAGATACCAATAAAATCTATATCGCGATCGCTGAAAATGCTCTCGAGGAGAGTTACCAGCAGCTAGATATTACGGAAGCGGTCGAGGTTGTGCGAGTGCCGATCGCGGAAATCATCGAAAAGATAGCGAACGGAGAGTTAACGGTTGCCGGAACAATTTCAGCTTTGTTGATGGGGCTGAAATATCTAAATTACTTCGATATCATACCTCGCGAATCCGAACCAGAAAAGTCAACAGACTCAGTTAACTCAGACCCCACTCAAAACGACTAAAATCGGCACTATAAAACATTTTTCAATCTTTAATTTTTAATTTTTAATTCCAACAGAGTGAAAGGACTTTGCTACAATAAACAGAGTTATAATCGCGCCCAAACTGCTAATTAATGCTTCACCCCCTGAGCGTTGCGCCGATGATGGAGCGCACCGATCGCCACTTTCGCTATTTTATGCGCCAAATTACGCGGCGAACGCTGTTGTATACGGAAATGATAACAACAGCGGCGATTTTACACGGCGATCGCGGCAAACTTTTAGGCTTTTCGCCCGTCGAAAAACCCCTCGCCCTACAACTCGGCGGCGATAACCCGGAAGCGTTGCAAATTTGCGCGCGCATTGCCGAAGATTGGGGCTACGACGAGGTAAACCTCAATGTCGGCTGTCCGAGCGATCGCGTCCAGAGTGGCAGTTTTGGCGCTTGTTTGATGGCTTGCCCCGATCGCGTCGCCAAAGCCGTAGAAGCAATGCGCCAAGGCACGAAACTTCCCGTTACCGTCAAACATCGCATCGGGATTGACGAGCGCGATCGCTACGAAGACATGGCCGAATTCGTCCGCATCGTCGCCGCAGCGGGATGTCAGCGCTTCAGCGTTCACGCTCGCAAAGCCTGGTTAAAAGGTTTAAGCCCCAAGGAAAACCGCACGATTCCGCCCCTGCGCTACCCCGATGTTTATCGCCTCAAGCAGGAATTTCCTCACCTCGAAATCGAAATCAACGGCGGGATTACAACGCTCGAACAAGCCAAGGAACACCTGCAATTCGTCGATGCAGTCATGATTGGGCGCGCTGCTTACGATAATCCTTATTTATTTGCAACCTGCGATCGCGACTTCTACGGCGAGACAGAACCGCCGCCCACGCGCCAGCAAGTCGTCGAAGCCATGCTACCTTACATCGAAGAATGGACTGCAAAAGGCTTCAAACTCAACGCCATCAGCCGCCATCTGCTCGAACTGTTCGCCGGACAACCGGGGACTAAAGCTTGGAAGCGGCACATCAGCCAAAACGCCCATCTTCCCGGTGCGGGGGCAGAAGTTTTGCGGGCGGCAGCGCAGCAACAATTATTGGCAAGTTCTTATTGACTTTTTGCTCATAAAATGCTGCAAAAACATTGAGTAGTACATTGACAAGCTTAATATTGACAAACCCAAACTATGCTTTATTAGCCCCATATAATTTCATATATCACATCGCCTTTATTGCCTGCCAAACTTTTTCCATTCCAAAACTTCCACTTGTGGAAGCAGCACCAAAACCCGGACAGTATGGAGTCAGAACGGCTACGGGGGGGAAAAATGTTGTTGCGACTCCACTAACTGCATAGCAAACGACAAAACCTCCAATCATCCCTCCTGCCGTTTGTGCAGCACTATCAATAGTTGATTTTACAAGGGGATTAGATTTATATTCGTCGCCTAAAAATGTTGCGAATTCCCAATAAGTTTTAGGGTTAGTAGCATCGAAGAAGTTGATATTGGGAGTGCTAGCTACTAAAGGAACACTAGAAGGAAAAAGGAGCGAGGGATTTGGTGCAGCCTTAGCCGCTTGAGAAAATCCTAAGAAAGCGATGGTGAAAGCGAGGACAGACGCTAATAGACTCCGCAGCATTTTAATTGACTTTGTTTCGGGGTGTATATTGAAATGATATAAGACATTTTTTAAGAAAGCATGGCCTTTACCCAATCTTTACGCTATGGGTTAGTTTTTTAACCTAAAACTTTACGAAACTTACCGTGAAAATAAAATCTGGTCGTAGTTTAATCCTGCTAGCTCGGATTAATCGCTCGATTGCGGAAACGACTTCAATAATTAGGTAGACTGCATTTACGCTAGCACAGGATTTGTGCGTTACGCTTCGCTAACACACCCTACTTTTACTTAAGTCAGTGGCATTCCACCCTACTACATTCGCAAGCAAGTAACGCTATAAAATACTTCAAAGAAAAGAAAAGGGGAAATTGCGATCGCAACTCCCCCGAACCTTTACTTATTTCAGATCGAGCATTTAGACGACAATATCGACGCTAAGAATTAGATCGTTATAATCGCGATCGCCGCCGCCTGGTAAATCCTCAAAACCAAACGTATTATTCCCCAGCAATAGGACATGATCCGTACCATCGGGATTGCTCCCCAGGAAGGGGAAATAAGCCTGCGGGGGACCGATACCAAGAATCGCCAGACGCGAGGAGGCATTGGTTGGATTTTTCTCTAAGAACTGTTCCGGCGTTGAATTAACGATTAGGAACGGCGCATAGAGCGCATCTCCATCCAGTACCGCCGTGGTAGCCGCTGTTTGTTGGTTGCCAACCCCAAAGGTACTGCCCGCGACGCGCCGCTCGATCGCCGCCCGAGCGTAGCCCTCTTGTCCCGGAGCGATCCCGTTAATCGTCCCTTGGGCATCGTCAATGCGGTACAGTCCCACGACATCATTAAACCTCGCTTCCCGCTGCAAGGTCAGATTTGCCTGAACTTGTCGCCCTTGTAGGTTCACCTGGGGATTATTAGCAGCGAGCAGATCGACAAACTCTTGCCCTTGTCGCTGTACGTTCCCTACGCCAAGGGGTTGGGGTGTTGCCGTTTGCTGGAAGTTAATCGCAATGTCGTTGAACTTGCGATCGCTTCCTTCCTCAAATCCGAGAATAAAGTTACCGTTGCCGAGATCGGTTGCTTTTAATACGTTCTGACTTCCCAAACCGAGGGCTACATTATCCGTCGAAGTACGACCGGCTACAACCGCATCGCTGCTACTACTTTTCACCAAGTAGAAAGCAAAGCGATCGCCCGCCTTGAACTCGTCCGCAATGCCATCCTGTTGGCTCGCGCTAAAGCCCGCCGGTCGCGTTCCATTCGGCAATACCGAGAAGAACGCTTGCGATCGCGCCAAAGCAGCTTGCAGGTAGCCCCCACTACCGGGAGTTAAGTTGCCAATCTTACCCGAGTCGTCATCGACCTTAAAAATACCAATTTCGTCGATCTGACTGTTACTCGCTTGGGAAAGAACGTACTGCAAATTTGTATTGCCCCCATTCTTCCCAACCGTAAATACATTGTTGGCATTAACGCTGAGTAGGTCTCCCACCGGCGGTGGCGGTGGCGGTGGTGGTGGCGGTGGCGGTGGTGGCGGTGGCGGTGGTGGCGGCGGTGGTGGTGGCGGCGGTGGCGGTGGCGGGGTTGGTGAATTCGCTAAAAAGGTAATGCCACTGCTTGGTAGTCTTCCGCCATAGAGTAGATCGATTTTACCGTCTCCATTCAGGTCGGCAAAGACCGGACTCACTCCCTCGATCGCTCCGGCTTGGTTAACCGCATTGAAAGGATTATTCGCCCCTGTCAGTTCGACAAATTGAGAGGCATTCTTCGTCCCTTGATTCTCAAAATACCTTAATTGTCCCTTACCAACGTTAGCAACGCCCAGAACAGCATCTAGGTCGCCATCGCCATCGACATCGCCAAAGGCAGGCGTAACATAGTCGCTCGCTGCCATATTAATCCCATTAAAGGGGTTACTCGCTCCGACCTGCTTTGAAAAATTAGGATTTTGCGCGGTTCCGGTATTTTTATAAAACTCAATGTTGCCATCGCTACCGCCTGCTGTATCCCGGCGACCGATAAAGGCATCCAATAGTCCGTCGCCATCGATATCAGCAAAGCGAGGGGCGGAAACATAAACTTGAGACCCGACAGTGGTGGAAGAAACTGGACTCAAACCGAAGGGACTTGCCTGCGCCGGTCCAAATTGCGGGTTATTTAAGGTGCCATTGTTTTTGAAGAAATAGATTCCTCCCTCTGCTTCTCCAACGAAAGCATCTAATAGTGTATCGCCATCGATATCGACCAAGGTCAGTCTGGGATTCTCAGCCGGCTGACCCCCAACCAGCGTCGATAAGTCTAAGTTAAAAGGTTTATAAGACTGTTGGGTTAGAGGAGTCGAAAAATCCGGAGTGGTCTTGTTTCCGGTGTTAGGAATGAAGGAAATCAGACCTTTAAATAAAGGAAAAGCTCCGTTCGTCCCATCTTGACCGATTAACGCATCCAAATCGCCGTCGCCATCGATATCGCCGAAGGTGGGATAAGTATTATATCCCTGCGCGCTAAACAGTTTGACTGCCGAAGCAAAGGTAGTAGGCATATTTCAATTGCTCCTAATATGCTCTTTTAAGAGGATATTTGTGGTAAAGGAATAGTATTTTCACCGTGCGATCGCCGTTTGCGATCGCTCGCAATGCCCTTAATTTTTCCTCCTTTCACTCTCTCACACTCTCAAATCGTCTGCCGACCGGAGCTAGAAGGTCAGCGCTCTTCGTTCGGATTCATTGTACCCCAATGCTCGCCAGAATTTGACTTTGATTCTACCCCGCGATCGCAAACCGGAACGACTCTGAGAAATTACTGGAATTCGGGGAAAATTTGCCCGCTTCCTCGGATTAACGTTTCACCCCTCTGCGGTTGTAGGGCGGGACGCTGAGGATCGATCGCGATCCAATTACAAATTTCATCGGTTTTAAACCCAAAAGCCATCGGGCGCTGCACTCCCGGCAAAACTTGCAAATCGTAAAGTTCTGTAATCATCCCCTCAATTTGAATCCAATGATCGATATTGCCGGTTTTTATATTAATAATTGCAATGCCGCATTGACTTTCTGCTTCTTTTGTAGTCAAACGTTCATCCAAAGTTAGCTCCGAAAAAGCGCCTTCTCGCCTCGGTTTAGACAGTCCCACCAACGCCCAATCCTTATAAAAAGTCAATCCTCGCGCGTAACCGGGACAAAACGCGATCGCCTCAAAAACGCCTCGCTCTAAATCCACCGTTCCCAAATCCCCCGTTCCCGAGTTCAGCACCCATAACTGTCCGCGATACCAGCGCGGCGAATGCGGCATCGACAAGGTATTTAAAATAATTTCATTGGTACTGACATCGATTAAACAGCCCCCGCTTTGGCGCTTTTTACGCCATCCCGCCGCCACATCCGAACGACTAATCGCCGTTACATAGCGCGGTTGTCCGTTAACCATCGCCAAACCGTTGAGGTGACAGCGATCCTCTGGGGCGAGCTTGTCAATGAAAGGGGGCTGCCAAAGTGGAGTAAAGTTATAGCGATCGCTCGTCGTCCCCAAACAGCTATAGAGCGTATTAACAAAAACGATTCGTCCTTCCCCATCGACGGCTAAATCGTGAATGTCTAAATCCCCCGTTGTATGAGCCAAACGCGGCACATAGAGCTTATCGTAGCCGTTGTAATTTTCCCCGACAGCTAAAGTGTTTTCCAACTGCCAGATTTGATAGAGCGTGCTGAGATAAAGCCTATCTGGAGTGGCATAAAGTCCCATCGGGCGAGGGAACTGCCGCTCGAAAATCGAGAGTTCGCCTTCGGGTTTTAAACCGACAAAGAACAGGCAATGAGTTTGATAGGTACTAAACGCCAGACTAATCTGCTGCTCGTACAGCCAAGTGAGACAGTGACGAGAGCAAATAAATTCTAAGGGGGGGGAGGGAGAATTCAAAATTCAAAATTCAAAATTTTAAATTATTTTAACGGCTCGCAATCGAGTTGCTCGATGCGATCGAAAAGGGAGTTGCTCGAACGAACCCAAAAAAAAGAGGGCGAGGAAGCAATGATTTCCCCACCCTGTCGGATTAGTTGGTGTTTTTCAACTTGACAATTTCAACGAATGGAGCCGAGCAGAGTCGAACTGCTGTCCAAACTGGGTATTAACCTCTCGCTCGTTCACAAGTTTAGCTCCTCTAATCCTCAGAGCGGGAATCGTTCCTTATCCCGAACGATGGGATTCTTGAATTAAGTCTTAGCTAACAAGTAATTCAAGAAACCTTGTTAGAGCGTCCGTTGGGGTTAGTTCTGCAATCTTTAACGGAGTCAAATTACAGATGCTCGAACCTGAAAGAGGTTAGATTAGGCAGCTACAGGAGCGGCTTTACGAGCAAAAGCTACGATGTTGTTTTTCGCAGTTACATTTTTTTTGAGCCCGGGATTTGCGAGAGAAGACTCACTCTCGACTTGTATCACAATTCAGCGTTCGCCAGCCTGTCGAAACCATTACGGCCCCGCGTAGTTTTTATTGTAGCAGATGTGATGCTGTTAGGGAAGGTTTTAGTACAGTGCTAGGTTTTAGCGAGAAACTGAGTTTTTAAGCGAGGTACAAGCTCTAAGTCGGGAGTCATCGCCACGGCTAAAGCATTAACGAACAAGCAAGTACCTCCCAAACCGCTGAGAATGAAGGTAACGGGAGTCACGACTCCGATGACAAACCAACTCGATACGTGGAGAAAGAGCAGCAGGGCAAAGACGCTAGCACAGGCGGCGGAAAGGCGGATACGATAGAGAGAGCCATCGAACAGGAACGCCCAAGCGGTATGCCCGGTGGTAAAGAAGGTAGCAGGAACTAGAAATGCACAGATAGCGATGCAGTTCTGATGAGAAAAGTGAAGAAGTGTTGCGAGGTCGATCGCGGGCATAAATTGCATTGTATTAAAGTACCAGAGTAGCCGGAGCAGTCAAAGCCTCTCCTATCTTAGCTCGACCATCAAAAGACGGGACAATAGTAGAAGGCAAAGAAAATGTTAAAGAATGTCACAAGCTCTCTCCGACGCGGTTTGGTAGGATACTGAAGTGTCGCAGTTTGCCCCGCTCGTATCCGTTCATGGAAATTCCATCCTTAGAAAGTTTGCCTTATCAGTCCTACCTCGATGCTGAGGGAAAAATTCCCGATGAGTTAACCGGGAAAATTGGAGTTTATGCGATTTTCGATCGCGCCCGCACCCTGCAACTCGCAAATTACTCCCGCAACGTCTATCTCAGTCTCAAACAGCACCTCACCCGAAAGCCGCACCAGTGCTACGAGTTTAAGCTGCAAACCATCGAAAAGCCGAGCCGCACGATTTTAGAGGAAATCAAGCAAGCTTGGATTGCGGAAAACGGTAGCATTCCGCCGGGAAATAGCGATCGCGCCGTAGAATGGAATGAGGCGATCGATACCAAACCAGCGATGACTGAAGTCGAAAAAGCGACTTACGAAAAAAGCGAAGAACTCGCTAGAATCAAGCTGCTGAAAACCGTAGCGCGGCGCGTCGAAGCCGAAATTTTAGAAACCTTAAAAGAGCGCGGAGCGCAAATGGAGTTTCGCTTCAATCCCAAGATAAAAGAACGAGGATTGCTCGATCTCTAGCTGCCGCGCCAACTAAGAAACTATCTTATCGACTGTTTTTTGGATAATTTTAGAGGGTAGAAACCGAGCGGACAAAGGCAGAGTCGATTTTGAGGCGATTGCACCAAACCTGTAATTCGCCACCTTTACCCGCCCGACAATGGCTGCTTCTCTACTTCCATTAAGTTAAGAGCGCGAGCGATTGTTCATTAAAGCCTAACTTACGCCGGATAAATTCGCAGGCGACGATTCGGTTCTTCGCCGAAACTATCAGATTGCAGGCGATAATGTTCTACCAGTTCGTGCTGCATTTTCCGCACTTGAGAAGAGCGCGGCAATAACTCCACCGGCTGTCCTTTGGGAATGACGATTTGTTCCACCGCCAAACGCGCTTCCTCTAGCGCCTCGATTTCGTCATCGCTACCGTTCGCAGAAAAGAGGCGCAAATCGGGCGTATCGCCATCCCCCTCGCTGAAATCGTCCAGTCCGGCTAAACGCCGCAGCACGCGCGCAATTTGGGGCATTGTATTCGATTTGAGCGGGTGAATGGGAATTTGCCGCGCTTTGGCTAGGGTGCGAAGTTTGGCATGGTTTTTAATCTGCGATCGCAACGCTAAAATCGCATCTGCACCATCGAGGTCTTTTGTCAAGACTACGGGTAAATTCATTAGCTCGATCGCTTGCATCAATTGCGATCGCCCCACGCCATAAGGATAGACGTAAACCGGCCATTCCTCGCCATTCGGCCCGGGGGTGCGAACCTTAGCATTCTCGTCCTGAACTTGTCCCCAGGTGCGATCGAGCATCCGCTCGAACTCGCTGCTTGTTGCGCCGCCATTTCCGCTCGGAATTGCCTGCATCCGTCCCGAAGCGCGCCATCCTTGCGGGCGGCGTTCGTCCAGTTCGGGCGAAACCGGCGTTAGCATCTGCGGTAGCGGGCGCGTCGTGCGTTGGTGCGTAATGGTAATTTCCCCGCTTTCCGTCATCGTCCGCAATTGCGGCTGCGGTTCCTGTCCCCGCAGCAACAAATCCACCGTCTGCGCCACGTCCACATGAACCACCCAACTTTGCCGTTCCAGCATTTCCACCGCTGCTTCAAACGTCGGCGGTGCTTTGCGTTCCAGCACGGTTTTTTGGGAACCGCGCCGCCGCGCTTCTTCATCGCCCAACGTCACTGCCTGAATTCCCCCGACTAAATCCGAAAGCGTGGGATTTTTAATCAAGTTCTCAATCTGATTCCCGTGGGCGGTTCCCACCAACTGCACGCCGCGCTCGGCAATCGTGCGCGCTGCTAGGGCTTCCAGTTCCGTTCCGATTTCGTCGATGACAATCACTTCTGGCATATGATTTTCCACTGCCTCGATCATCACCTGATGCTGCAATTCGGGGCGCGCGACTTGCATCCGGCGCGCCCGACCGATCGCCGGATGCGGTATATCCCCATCGCCAGCAATTTCGTTCGAGGTATCAATGATTACCACCCGCTTTTGCAACTCATCGGCGAGAACGCGGGCAATTTCCCGCAGGGCAGTTGTTTTTCCGACTCCCGGCCGACCGAGCAGCAGCAGGGATTTCCCAGACTCCACCAAGTCGCGAATCGTACCGACCGTTCCGAGGATCGCCCGACCGACGCGGCAGGTTAGCCCGATAATTTCGCCGTGGCGGTTGCGAATGGCGCTGATGCGGTGGAGGGTGCGCTCGATCCCGGCGCGATTGTCGCCGCCAAAATTGCCGACGCGATCGATGGTATATTGCAAGGCTTCGCGCGAGATTGGTGTTTCGCTGAGATATTCGGCTTTTTTGGGCAGGCGAACTTCAGGAAAACGCCCCAAATCCAAAACGACTTCAATGATGCTGTCTTTAGCGGGGTGCTTTTGCAGTTTTTCACGAAGTTCCTCGGGAAAAATGTCGAGCAATTGGTCTAAATTATCCGTCACTTCAGTTCGTTGTCCGTCACGCTCTTCGGTCGTAATAATGGTGCGATCGCTCGCGCTATCTTGCGGATTAAAAGTGTCGCTAGAGTTGGGATTTACCATACCCGGTATCTTAGTTTCAGCGGTGAATTGGTACTGAGAAAAGCAAGGACGAGCAAGGTGAGTTGGGAACCCCTGCTTACCTTAACTTTACTGGATTAGCAATGATAAAATTCGAGACGATTGAACTTTTTCATATCTAGTGTTTTAGCGGGAGAAATTAAGCCAAAATTCCCCTAGATATAGCGGTATTAAAGTTGGATTGATTGCCTTTGACAGGGGAGACGAGGGAATCGGCGATCGCAACGGCTTGCCATAATAAAGCAGGAAAGTTTTCAAGATGGGGTAAGGTTTGCGTCTGGAGACTTTGCTGTTCGAGTTGGTGAAGGACAGGCAGAAGCAGCGATCGCGCGTAACTCCCATAAGCAACGCCGACAACCGAAGGAATTGAGGTCGCATCGAGCGATCGCAACCCTTCTGCTTGCAACTTCGCAACGGTATGTTGGTTCGTACCGCCCGCCAACTGCACCAATCCCGGCAAATTGGCTGCCAGGACTTTTCGCGCGAGTTTCACCGCCGCGCGCGTCGTACCTTTACCGATATCTCCACTCATAGGGCGACCGTCTGTTTGCCAAATTAAGCGGCAAGGCAAGGGAGACATGAGGTCGTAGAGGGAGGTGAGGTAAGGAATTATATCTGGACTGTCGGGACAGCTAATGGCGATCGCTTGCAGCCGATGTAGCCAAGGGTGGATTGCTGCCCACAGTCGTTTAAAATCATCCCTGCGTCCGACTTGGGTATGAATTTCGATCGCGTCGATCTCCAGGCTCATTATAGATGACGCGATCGCCTCCGGTGCGAAAACGCGAGCGCGGGCCGAAATGAGTTGTTCCGGACATACCGGCAAACAGCGACCGCAACCATAGCAGCGGCTATCGATTACGCCCTCGACTGCGCCCCCAAAGCGGATTGCTTCGGCCGGACAAATAATCTCGCAAGGGCGAGGACAATCGGACGGGCATTGAGTTGGGTCGAATTCAGCTTTGCGGAAGTGCGGATCTTCGCCATCATTCAAGCTCACCATCAGCCACGGCGACGGGCTGGGTTGAAATCCTCGCGCTTCGGCTTCTTCGAGCCACCCCGTCGCTACGGCGAGCGCTTGGCGAACGGCCGCGATAACGGCAGGATCTGCGGCTACGTCAATGCAATCTGCACCGGCTAAGGTATAAGCGAGCGTCAGACTGCGGATAGCCGGTAAATCCTGGTAACTGGCCCCACAAATGAGCTTGAACCAGCGATTCGTTGTTAATGAATGAATGGGAGATCGGTGTTTATCCACCCTTCTATGCTAATCCGTCCCGCTAAAAATGGGGCAGCGATCGCGCGAATTTTTCTCTAGCGGCGAGTTTTAGGCGGGCGTTCCGGACGATTAAAAGCATTGGCAGTATCGGTTAAACAGCTTGGGATGCGATCGCAATTATAACACGCATACTACACAAAATACATCCCGCCAGACTATATCCTTAAATTTGCGGTCATTAAAAATTGCCCATTACCAATTAATTTCCCCATCCCCCATGTTTAATTTTGAGCGCGAGGGACTCGGAGGCTTCCTTCGATTGTCCAATCGCGCTGTTAAATTGTAAATTTGCTTCTACACGCTTAGTGCTAATTGTTTCGACTCCTCCTCTAGCTGGCGAACTAAGACCTCATTTCCCTTTTGCTTGGCAATTTGCAGGCGATAAAGCAAATTGCGATGAAGATTGCTTAAGTGCCTTTGTTCTGCCTCGTGGCGCAAGACTTGGGGAACAGCCGCAAGCCATTGACTTTCGGGCTGAGCGATCGTTGGTAAACTGCAACCGATGCGGGTCTCTGCTAAAAGTATTGGGTGGGGCTGATACTGTACGCCGCGATATTGCAAAGTATGAGAATTCGGTTTTGCATTGGGTAAGTGCTTGGGATAGTGATGCTTCCAAGTTTCCCCCCGATACACCCCACTCGCTTCCCGTTCTGTCACTTCTAGGGATAGGGGTTGACTCTCGTAACTAACGCCGCGATAGATTAATCTCATGACTGCCTCCGATTGTTGCCGAGCTTAAAAAGCAAGGGCAGCACTCTAGCCCAGCCCTTTTATTATCTCGGCTTTTATTTCTGTATCTATTGTAACAGTTATGCGATTGAGTGTCAGTTGCCCGGAATACATTCCAAAAACCTCGTTGTAACACTTGTCAATTTCCTCTCTCAAATCGTTATGCCAAAACAATCTCAGACCTCAACCGACGAACGTTCTACCCCTAAAAATCGCTTGTTTAACTTAAAACCGCCGCGCAGTCGTATCGTTACAACTCCTCTCCCCGATCCCATTGCTAAAAATATCGAAGCCATCACCGCGCTCCACAACCAAGAACTACAAACCGTTTCCACTCACCAACAACTCCTAGAAAATTGGGCAGTCTTCTTCGGGCGACCCGTATTTTTATACAGCTTACTGGTCGTCTTAATCCTGTGGATCTTCTGCAATGCGTTCGGTGACTTTCTGCCTTTTACAGTCCCTTCTTTTGGTTGGTCGGAACACGGTTTAGACGCAGCCTCCTTAATTATTTCAACCGGAGTCTTAGTCCGACAAACACGCCAAGAAAATTTTGCCGAGCAGCGCGCACAATTGATGCTGCAACTCAATCTCCTTTCCGAACAAAAAATAGCGAAGAGCATTGCCTTACTAGAAGAACTCCGCGCCGATTTACCGAATGTAGTGAATAGATACGATCCTGAAGCTACAGTGATGCAACAAGCAGCCGATCCGATTGCCGTACTAGAAGCCCTCCAGGAAAACTTGAATCAAGAGTTGTCTGAAATCGAAGAACAAGAGTCCTCAAGAAAAGAAGAGGAAGCAGAGCGAAAATAACTTTGCCTCTACCTTGAGAGAGATTCAAAAATTATTTTTCAGACAAATGCCCTCGAAACCAGATAAAGTAATTGAATCATAACTTGGAGCAACCCGTATGTCTGGATTAAATGGCGTGATGATGCAGTATTTCCACTGGTACATCCCCCCGGATGGGGAACTTTGGAACGAGTTTAAAAACAACGCCAAAGAACTCGCCGAGGTCGGAGTAACCTCGGTTTGGCTGCCTCCTGCCTACAAAGGCAGTGCGGGCGGCTACGATGTGGGCTATGGGGTGTACGATATGTACGATCTGGGTGAGTTCGACCAAAAAGGTTCGGTGCGTACCAAATATGGCACAAAAGATCAATATCTTGCCGCAGTTAAAGCCGCCCGAGAGGCAGGAATCCGAGTTTACGCCGACATCGTTCTCAACCACAAGCTAGGGGGGGATGAGCCTGAAGAGACTGAAGCAACGCCCTTAAGCATGGACAATCGCCACGAACCTATTGGTGAGTTGCAAACCGTTCAAGTTTGGACGCACTTTACCTTTGCCGGTCGCAATAAGATGTACTCCGATATGGAATGGCATTGGTGGCACTTTGATGCGGTTGACTACAACTCCTACAACGACGGAGAAAATGCTATTTATTTATTCAAAGATAAATCGTTTGACGAGAACGTAGACCTCGAGAAAGGCAACTTTGACTATCTCATGGGCTGCGATTTAGATATGGATCACCCCGAAGTTCGCGATGAATTGAAGCGGTGGGGTGAGTGGTTTATCGACACGACCGGAGTCGATGGTTTTCGGTTCGATGCGGTCAAGCACGTTAAAGCGAATTTCTTTGCAGAATGGTTAAATCATTGCCGTCATCATGCCGGTCGAAACCTCTTTGCAGTCGGCGAATACTGGTCTTATGACGTTGAAGCGCTTCACTTTTTTATTGAAGCAACGGGCGGAGATGTTTTACTGTTTGATGCCCCCTTGCACTATAACTTCAGTGTCGCCAGCACGCAGGGTAACGACTACGATATGCGGCAGATTTTTGATAATACTTTAGTCAAAGATCAGCCGACTTTAGCTGTTACTTTAGTGGACAATCACGATTCCCAACCGTTGCAAGCGTTGGAATCTGTAGTGGAAGGTTGGTTCAAGCCCATTGCTTATGCTTTGATCCTGCTGCGGACTGAAGGTTATCCTTGTATCTTTTATGCTGATTATTATGGCGCGCATTATAAAGATAAGGGGAGTGATGGCAATGAATACGAAATTTGGCTCGAAAGCCATAAATGGTTAATCGATAAGTTTTTGTATGCCCGTCAAGCCTATGCTTATGGCGATCAATACGATTATTTCGACCATGCCAATACGCTCGGTTGGACGCGCTTGGGCGATGAAGAACATCCCGGCGGTATGGCAGTGGTGTTGAGTAATGGCGATAGCGGTACGAAGTGGATGGAAGTGGGACAACCCAATTGCACTTACATCGATCTTACCGAGCATATCGACGAACCGATTACGACGAATGAGGAAGGTTGGGCTGATTTTCGCTGCAATGCAGGTTCGGTTTCAGTATGGGTGCCGAAGTCTTAAGTACGACGTTTGCACGCATCTCCAACAGCAGTTCAGTAGGGGCGCATAACGATTCGCCCTTACAGTCGGCAATTGGCACTTGGAGCGATCGCGTCAGTCGCGAAGTCGTAAACTGACTCTTTAGAATAGGAATACTAAGGGTAGAGTCGCAGGAAATTCAGTCTTGCGCTCGCCCCAAACCTAAATTCTCTATTCGCTATTCTTATGAACGCTCCTCAACTCCTTCCTATTCCCAATTTTTACAATCCAGAAGCGATCGAAAAAGTTTGGCGTGTTCCCTATGGAGAACGGTCAACCCAAGCTGAATCTTGGGCGAAGCAACACGAAATCAAGCCCGCTGCTTTCGATAAAGCGCGCGTTTGTTTGTTATTAATTGACGTACAAAATACCTTTTGTCTGCCAGAATTTGAACTGTTTGTCGCGGGTCAATCGGGTAAGGGAGCAATTGAGGATAGCGCGCGATTGTGCGAGTTGATTTATAAAAATTTGGGAATCGTTACCGAGATTGTCCCGACGATGGATACGCACGCAGCCGTGCAAATTTTCCATCCCATTTTTTGGATTAACGAGGCGGGAGAACATCCTTCCCCTGCGTCTCTGATTAGTCTTGATGAGGTTGAAGGAGGCGCATGGAAAACTAATCCCGCGATCGCGCCAAGTTTAACGGGCGGCGATGTTGAGGCGCTGCAAAATTATGGCTATTACTACGTTAAAAAACTGAGCGATGAAGGGAAATATCCCCTCACAGTTTGGCCCTATCATTCAATGTTGGGCGGCATCGGGCATTCCTTAGTGTCTGCGGTGGAAGAAGCGATCTTTTTCCATAGTATTGCGCGGTGCAGTCCAACTCGCTTTGAATTAAAAGGAAATAACCCTTTAACGGAAAATTATTCGGTCTTGCGCCCGGAAGTCTTAGAAGATGCAAAGGGCTTATTGAAGGCAGCGAAAAATAAAGCTTTAATCGACCATTTGTTAGAGTTTGATGCGGTTATTATTGCGGGACAAGCAAAAAGTCATTGCGTGGCTTGGACGATTGACGATCTGCTGACGGAAATTAAAGCACGGGAGCCGAAGTTAGCGGGTAAAGTGTATTTATTGGACGATTGCGCTTCGGCAGTGGTCATTCCGGGTATTGTTGATTTTACCGAGCAAGCAGAGGCAAGCTATGCGCGCTTTGCCGAAGCGGGAATGCACCGCGTTAACTCGACCGACGCGATCGCGACTTGGCCCGATTTCCCGATAAACTAGCGATCGCCGGTTGCCCCATCCTGACTTATTAAAGAGGTGCGACCGCGCTTTGTCCGGCCGGCGACCCCAGAAAACCCAAAAATGCTTGCACTGCGGGCGATGCCGGTTGTTTGTAAGCGTAAGAAAGTTCGCGCACAAAAGGATAATTCGCAGCTTGCGGCGTTAATCCATCCACCGCCACAACGCGAACGGTTTGCTGGTTCGCGACTTGGGCATAAGTAGCATACCCGATGCCATCGACTCCCAGCGCGCGCAGTAACGGCGTAGTTGCATCGCGCTCTAAGGTTTGGAAATTGCCGCCGCTGCCAAACTTGCCCTTATTCAAAACTAACTCCTGAAAAGCTTGATGCGTGCCACTCCCCGCCGGACGATTAATCACTTTCAGCGTTCCCGCCTTGCCCCCGACTGCTGACCAATCCGTTGTTTGCCCCGTAAAAATATTGACCACTTGCTGGCGAGTTAAACCCTGACGGAAGGGATTGTTCGCCCCGACAACGATCGCGATCGCATCTTGTACCACCGGAACCGCAACCAACCCTTGGCTTTGTTCTTGGGGAGTTAGCGATCGCGAAATCGCCGCTACATCGGCACTGCCATTAATCACCGCCGCAATTCCCGCGTCCGTTCCTCCCGCTTGCGTCGTGACTGTCGTTCCCGAAAACTGCTGCTCGAAGCGATTTTTCAAGGCTTGATTAATCTGAACCATACTCGTCGAGCCATTGACTCGTATTGCTGTTCCCGCCGGTACTGTCGCGGGCGCGGGGAAAGCGTTCGGAGTCTGACTGTTATTGTTCGCGGGCGGCGGATTTGCCGGTACGTTCCCAACCGGAGTATTCGGTGTGGTGGCGGCGCTTCCCGGAGAATTATTGACCGTTACGGCATCATTCGGTGCATTTTTGCGCGTAAACCACCAAAATCCCCCGCCGACAATCCCTAACGTTAACAGCAGCGCGAGAATTAAAGGAACCGTTTCATTTTTCTGGGACATAGCCATTCTCCAAATCATTCATTTTGTAACAACTGCTGTCGGAGATCGAGCTACTGGTTCTAACGCAGCACTGTCCGAGACAGTTAACAATAAATCAATGGCACTGACTTAAGAAAGAATAAATTACGCCTAATGTGAATTAGCGTTAGAAGCCAGAAAGATCGATCTTTCTGTTCTTTCCCCCCTCGCCCACCGATTGGGAGAGGGGCTGGGGGTGAGGGAAATCAAGGCTTTTGGATAATGCACATCAGACGTAAATTGCCTGTCGAGACGTTGCATACAACGTCTCGACGATAATTTGGTAGGGTGGAACAGCGCCCACCCGCCTTAAATAAGTGCCATTCAACAATAAATAAATGTCGCATAAACGCGAGTTCGAGAAAAATATTCAATAGAGTTCGTCTGTTGAAAGCGTAAGGCTTTCCGCACGCGAACCGAATCGGGGTTTCCGGATTTGTCGATCGCGCGGCTCCCGATCGTTTTGGGAATTGGACGCTTAGAGTATATCGTTAAAAAAGATTAGGAAAGTTCCTCACCGGCTCATTTGGTTCGCATCTTAGCCCCGATTTTGCTCTAAACGCTTGTTATGTCAGAAGTTTCAACCCCCTCCCTCCAAGAAGAGTTGCACCCGTTAATTCGCCAACTCGCCGATGTAATTGTCACCAGTTGGCAGGAGTATTTAGATTTGTCTCCTTACGAACTGCCGGAGGGATTGGGCTATGTGGAAGGACGTTTAGAAGGGGAACGGTTGCGAATCCAGAACCGCTGTTACCAAAGTCGAGAATTCCGGAAAATGCACCTAGAGTTGGCAAAGGTGGGGAAAACGCTGGATATCCTGCATTGCGTGATGTTTCCTCGGGAAGGCTATCCGTTGCCGATGTTTGGCTGCGATTTGGTGGGAGGGCGCGGACAAATTAGCGCCGCGATTGTTGATTTGTCGCCGACGAACTCCGATCTTGAACTATCCGACTCCTATCGCCAGCAACTCGCCGCTTTACCCCCCGCAGCGTTTTCGCAACCGCGCGAGTTGCCGCCCTGGGGAGATATTTTTTCGGAATTCTGTCTGTTTATTCGCCCCAGCGATGAGGGGGAAGATGCACGGTTTCTCGATCGCGTCAAGCATTTTCTCGAGATTCACTGTCGCAACGCGATCGCCATGCAGCCCGTATCGGGAGAAGACCGCGATCTTTACTTAGAAGGTCAGCGCTACTACTGTACCAAACAACAGCAGAACGATAAAACGCGCCGCGTTCTCGAAAAAGCTTTCGGGAATGAGTGGGCTGAAACTTACATGACTTCGGTTTTATTCGATTTACCGCCCAGCATTGCTTGAGACTCAGCGTACTCGGAGATGGAGAGAAATTTTAAGCTACAATTCCTGATGGTTCTTTAACACATTGCGCGATCGCCACGGATGCCTACTCTTCCTTCTCTGCCCCCGTTCCTCGACTCCACCGTAGAAAGTTCCTACGAAGCCGCCCGCGTCGTCATTTTACCCATACCCTACGAAGCCACCACTACTTACCGCAAAGGGTGCGAAAGCGGGCCAGAAGCCATTTTAGCCGCCTCGCCGCAATTGGAATATTACGATGTGGAATTGAAGCGAGAAACTTGTTTTGAGATTGGCATTCACACTTGCGAACCCGTCGCCGATACGCGCCAACAGCCCGATCTCGCCCCCGAACGCATGGTTGAAACCGTTAAGGAAACGGTGATGCGTCTGGTTGCCGATGGGAAGTTTGTTATCGCGCTTGGGGGCGAACATGGGATTTCTGTTGGTGTCGTTGCTGCCTACCAAGAATTACTCTCAGAACCGTTTACCGTCATTCAAATCGATGCCCACGGCGATTTGCGCCACGAGTACGAAGGCTCGATCTACAATCATGCCTGCATCATGCGTCGCGTTGTCGATATGGGGTTGCCGACTTTGCCGGTAGGAATTCGGAGCATTTGTCAAGAGGAAGCAACATTAATTAACGACAAACAAATTCCCGTTCAGTGGGCGCACGAGATAGCAGAAAATCCCAACTGGATTGAAGAAGCGATCGCGCAAATCTCCACCCAGAAAGTGTTTATCACCATCGACTTAGACGGTTTAGATCCGAGCTTAATGCCGGGAGTCGGAACGCCGCAACCGGGAGGCTTGAGTTGGTACGACTTAATGCGATTTTTGCGCCGCGTCTTCGCGACTCGCGAGGTCATCGGTTGCGATATTATGGAACTCGCGCCGGTTGTCGATTCTGTCGTATCGGAGTTTACGGCGGCTAAATTGGTCTATAAACTCATTGGCTATCAACTGGCGAGCCGAGGCTAAACTCGACTTTCCCGATAGGGCGCGCTGGGACTGCATTTGCTAAAAAATTCGGACGCGATCGCAAACTCGGAAACCCTGTTCTGATTTTCCAGCGATCGGAGAAAATAGACATAAGGGTTCGCTTTCGTCGCTCAGCACCGAACGAGAGGGAAAACCCTGCAAAATAGCGAATATTATTTCTCACCCGGGAGTCTGCAAACCTATGATTGGGGAACAAGGTCAAACATCGCTGGGCAGTCGCGCCCCTGATTTCGAGTTGCCAGGGACAGACGGACAAGTCCACCATCTAACGCCCTATCTTCAAGAATACCAGGCTGTCGGAGTCATTTTCTTGGGTAACTTATGCCCCTATGTCCGGCGTTACATCGATCGCCTCAAAGCCATCCAAACTGAATTTCAAAACCGAGGCTTCACGCTGGTCGGAATCAACGCCAACGATGGCGGACAAATGCCAGAGGAAACTCTCGAGGAAATGAAAAAATTTGCCATCGAGTACGAACTTAACTTTCCCTACCTGCGAGATTCCAGCCAGGATGTCGCGCAGAGCTTTGGCGTGGAGCGAACGCCCGAAGTCTTTTTGCTCGCTCGCGACGGAACCATCTGCTACTGCGGAGGCATTGACGACAGTCCCGACACCCCCGAAGCCGTGAAGCAGCCGTTTTTGCGGCAAGCGATTTCTGCCTTGCTCGAAGGGCGCGAGATTGTAACGACTATGACTGAAGCTCCGGGCTGTTCCCTCATTTGGCAAGAAAAAAGCTAGCCGCCCTCTAACAACAGCAAAGGCGAAATAACATCCCAAAAACCTGCTATCTTAGACTAGGCGCGGTCGCCAAGATTGCCACCGTTCGCCTCTAGAATCCCTGTCTTTCTTTGAGGCGAGAGTCACTAATAACTGATGACTGATGACTGATAACTGAAATGACCTACAAACGGGTTTTACTCAAACTGAGCGGTGAAGCCTTAATGGGCGACCTCGGCTACGGAATCGATCCTAAAGTGGTTGCCGACATCGCTCAAGAAATAGCTGAAGTCGTCTCTATCGGCACGCAAGTTGCGATTGTTGTCGGTGGCGGCAATATTTTTCGCGGTGTAAAAGCAGCCTCAGCGGGCATGGATCGCGCGACGGCAGACTATGTGGGTATGATTGCCACAGTGATGAATGCCATCACCTTACAAGATGCCCTAGAGCAGGCAGGTATCCCCACGCGCGTTCAAACCGCGATCGCCATGCAAGAAGTTGCCGAACCTTACATCCGCCGTCGCGCCATTCGCCATCTTGAAAAAGGACGAGCGGTAATTTTTGGGGCGGGTTCGGGGAATCCCTTTTTTACCACCGACACCACCGCCGCCTTAAGAGCCGCAGAAATTGAAGCTCAAGTAATTTTTAAAGCCACCAAAGTCGATGGCGTGTACGACTCAGATCCCAAACTCAATCCTGAAGCCAAACGCTACACCAGCTTGACTTACGATCGCGTCCTCACTCAAGATCTGCGAGTCATGGATGGAACCGCGATCGCGCTGTGCCGGGAAAACAACATTCCCATTGTCGTCTTCGATCTCTTCGTTCGAGGCAACATTATCCGCTCCGTTAAAGGAGAAGCAATAGGAACACTTGTAGGAGGTTCGTGTGAAACTAAATGAAGTTGAAAGTTCAATGAAAAAAGCCGTTGAAGCCACTCAACGGTCTTTTAATACGATTCGTACTGGCAGAGCCAACGCCAGCTTGCTCGATCGCGTCTTGGTAGACTACTATGGCTCCGAAACGCCGCTAAAATCCCTTGCTAACATCAGTACCCCCGATGCCAGCACGATCGCCATCCAACCTTACGACAAAACCAGTATGGGCGCGATCGAAAAAGCAATCTCCCTCTCCGACATCGGTTTAACGCCCAGCAACGACGGCGTAACCATCCGTTTGAATATCCCGCCCCTAACCAGCGATCGCCGCCAAGAACTCGTCAAACTCGCCGCAAAATACGCCGAAGAAGGCAAGGTCTCCGTCCGTAACGTGCGTCGTGATGCCGTCGATTCCACCCGCAAGCAAGAAAAAAGTCACGAAATTTCCGAAGACGAAGCTCGCGACCTTCAAGATAAAATTCAAAATTTAACCAACAAATACACCAGCAAAATTGACGACCTATTAACCCAAAAAGAAGAAGACATCACCACCATTTAAAAAAATTAACGATCTTGTTTCAAACATTCCACCAATCGAGGGAAGAATAAGATCGGGGAACAATCCCGATCCCTTCCTCCAATTGGTGGTAGTGTTCCCTGTTTTCACGGGGCGGCGCTTGAGGTTACCTCGAAAATGGGAGCGGGACACGTTGATGTAATTTATTCGATGGCCTTAAATCGCCGCTCGACAGACCCAATTCCTTAATAGAAAAACGACTATAACGTATCATGGTTGACTGTATCATTGTCGGTTCGGGTCCCGCAGGTAGCGCTGCGGCCTATCATCTCGCCAAACGCGGACATTCAGTATTAGTTCTAGAAAAAGAATCCCTACCGCGTTACAAAGCCTGCGCGGGCGGCGTTTCTCCCGCCGTTGCCGACTGGTTTGACTTCGACTTCTCCCCCGTCATCAACGCCAAAGTCAGTCAGGTCAACTATACCTGGCAAATGGGCGATCCGATGGCAGTCGAACTCACCACCCAACCGATGTGGATGGTTCAGCGCGATACATTCGATAACTTCTTGCTCGAGAAAGCCAAAGCAGCCGGCGCGCAAGTTCAAGATAGTACCGCCGTTACTGCCCTTAAGTTTAACAACGGCGCGTGGCAGGTCACGACCAACAACGGCAACTTTGAAGGGCGATATTTAATTGCCGCTGACGGTGCAACCGGCCCTTGTGCCAAGCTTCTCGGCTTCAAAGAAATCAAACCTTACACGGCTGGGGTGTTAGAAATCGATAGCCCCCCCAAACAAAGCGATACGGCAAAATTTGACTTCGGAACGCTTAAAAATGGCTTTATTTGGGCATTTCCGAAAGGCGATCGCATCTCCATCGCCGCCGGAGTTGTTGGCAGTCACAAAGCCAACGCCGACGAATTAGAAAAGCAACTGAAAACCTACGCCAGCGAACTCGGATTCAATCTCGCTAATAGCCAGTATCGCCAACAGCCAATGATTCTCTGGTCGGAAAATCGCACCCTCCACGCCCAGAATGCGCTGCTAGCAGGAGATGCGGCTGGAGTTGCCGATCCCCTCCTCGCCGAAGGGATTCGTCCGGCTATGTTTACCGGCGTAAAAGCTGCTGAAGCCATTAGCAAAGCATTAGGAGGCGATGGTAGCGCCTTAGCGAACTACACTAAAACCATCGCTGAGGGATGGGGTAACGATATGGTTTGGGCGCAACGTTTAGCGGGCTTATTCTTTAAATTCCCCAAAATTGCTTATAAAGTCGGAGTTAAACGCCCTGCTGCCGCTGAAGTGATGAGTAAAATTCTCTGCGGTGAAATGCGCTATGGCGAGATTGCCGATAAAGCGACGAAAGTTTTAAAACGCAGTTTCCTCCCCGGACAAGGTTAAGAAGTAGAGAACGATTCTCCTCCGCCCGTTGAGATTAAATCGAGTTGAAAATGCAGCCTGGGGTTTAACTCAGGCTGCTTGTGCGTATAGAGGGAAATTAGTTAAAAAACACTCCAGACGCGCGCAAGGCATAAAATTTTACCGATCGAAAAGATTTTTAACCGAATCCACTAAATTATCCGCAGCTTTCTCTGCCTTGTCAGCCGCTTTTCCCGCACGGCGATCGACTTCATTAATATCGCGATCGACTTTATTTTTGAGGCGACCGATATCGTACTGCGCCCGTCCTTGAAGTTCTTTTCCCGCACCTTCAACTTTATTAGAAAAGCGATCGCTCGCTTTACGCTGTACGGTTCCCACATCTTGCTTCGCTTTTCCGGCTGCTTTATCGCCCGCGCCCGCGCCGAAGATTTCACCAACCTTATTAGCAATACCACTTTCAGCCAAAGTTAGAGAAGGATTTAAGTTTGAAGCACTGGCTGGAGGGGTAGTATTATAACCGAGACCGACCCAACCCAACGTTAGAGTTAATAGAGCTAGACAAACTGAAAAGACTTTTTGAGTATAACGAGTCGCACCCTTGACAATTTTAGCAATTTTCATGACGACTTTTGCTCCTGAGAATTTTTTTAATATCAACCTTATTGAGTCAGAAAATTGCTTTTCCTTCTTCTTTCATGCGATAGAAACAGAGTAGAATGACTCACCGTTCGCGACTCTTCCGAAGGATAGATAGTAAGAGCGACTTTGCCTGCTTATAAACTCAAATCGCCGAGCGTGCAAGGCTTTTTGGATTTCCATCTTTCGACAGACGAGCGGGGAAAGCCCTTTTGGTAGATTAAAGGAGTGCCAAACAAATCGGCAACTTAATATGACGAACTTGGCAAAATTTAATTAATTGTATTACGAGGGTAAAGATCATGAGTCTTGAAGATAGAGCTAAGGCAACTGCTAAAAATATCGAAGGTAAAGTTCAAGAAGTTGTCGGCGAAGTAACCGGCGATCCTCAAGATAAAGCAGAAGGTAAAGCAAAACAAGCTGAAGCTCAAACCCGCCATGCGGTTGAAGATGCAAAAGACAGCGTTAAGAAAGCAATTGACTAATTAATTTTTGGTCTGATGCACGCGTGCCTACAGGAACCCTAAAAACTTTTAGGCCGTAGAAAGTTACTAGAAGATGTAGAAAGATGTGTAGCTGCGATTGGAATCGCAGCTTTTTTGTGTTGAGCGCTAATGCAAGCACCCCTAAAAATCTTAAAACTTGAAACCCGTCCTACTAACTCACTTCAAGGCGGGCTTACCAGGAGATTTAACGATCGCTCTCAGGAACCGGACAGTATTTGTGTAAGATCGCTAAAATTTTATCGTCTTCGAGCGGTTTTGCCATAAAATCGGTTGCCCCGACCAGTTTGGCACGAATCCGGTCAATCGGCCCGTCGTTCCCGGTCAGGATGACGATCGGAATATTATGGAAGCGAGAGACTCGACGAATTTGACAGCAAACTTCGTAGCCGTTGGCGATGGGCATCGCTAAGTCGAGAAAGATAAAATCGGGTTTGTACTGGAGCAGTGTAGGCAGAGCGGAAATGGGATCGGGGATCGCGAGAAATTGATAGTTCGTGGTGCTGAGAATGGCTTCGATGCGAGCGAGAACGGTAGGACTGTCGTCAATACCAATCACGAGGGGGCGTTTGACAGCAGCCGTAGTGCGACGTGCGGGAATCGAGCGGCGTGGAGTTTCTGGGGGGCGCTCGAGAAAACGCGGTTGCGGGAAATCTTTGAGTGGAATCAGCTTGATGAGGTTCTGGCTGATGTAGGGAACGAGGGCGCGAGTGACGGTTAATAGGTCTTTTCTGGCGGCTAGAGCGAGATCGCGAAGCGTGCGTTTGCCATCCAGAGCAGCAACTAATTTGCGATAGACGCTAGAATCTAGGTTAGGGTGCAGCGTCATCAAGTTGCTGGAGAGTGGGGCTAAATCGGGACAGCAACGAGTCAAACCAGCAGCGACCCAGCTTTGCCAATCTTGCTCGGCGCGATCGAGAGCAGTTTCTAAATTAGAAGCAAATTTATGAAGAAGCATCCCGGTATTAGAAGGACGCACGCCCGGAACGGCGCTAATGACGAAAGGCAGGGTATTATCTTCTTTGGGGAGAGCGTCTTGCTGGGGGCGATCGAGTTGGGCTGAGGTATGGGCGACGGAAGTTAACGCGATCGCGCGTAAAATATCGAACAATACTTCGTCGATTATCCCCTGCCAAATCGCCTTTAACTGTTCGGCTTGGGGACTTTTACGCAGCCCTAACAATCCTAAAGCATGGTAATCCCAACACTCGGGAACCTCGTTGGAGCGCAGGGAGAATGCCTGCGGGTTGAGAGTAGGGCAGTAGCGTTTTAAGTGACGCTGCCAGCGACGGACAGGATGCAAGCCCCCTGCTGCCCAAACCAAACGTCCTAAATGAAGGTACAAGCGCCAGTGCGCGCGGCTCGAGACTTTAATGTCCAGTCTGCCCGTGAATTTATCTTGACTGTAAGCAGAAAGTCGAGCGGCAAAGCTATTGGGGATGGGTTGGGCGATTAAGGGAGTCATAATTTAGGCTCGGCCAACTTGCGCGCGTTCAAAAATTTAAGGGCTGCGGGGCAAGAATACTGTTTTTGTTCCTTGCGTAAGCATGAGTTTACAAGACAATCGTGAAAAATTAGTGAATGCACGGGGTTGGCTCGATAGGGATGTCTAGCAATCGAGTTTATTTTCGTTGAAGTGTAGATGAGTGGAGAGAGTGAAGAAACCGTCAAGTCTCAGAAATACTTAAGTAAATTAACGCAAGCTTCAAAAAACATACTGAGTCTTCACAGATTTTTCATACGAGTTGGTTAATCTCGATGTACCGATCGGGCTGAGTTTAACGATGCTGCAAACCATAATAAATTCCGTAGATTATCCGCTAGTTAGCTTTCCTCCCGCGAGTGCGGTTACATTGTCTCCGATGAGCGATTGCGCCTTTAACTCTCGACACCTGTCATCTCGAACACTTTTGTTGATCGATCCTGAAGACGACCTGCGCGAGGTGATCCAAACCGGCTTAGAATTAACGACGAACTGGAAAATTGTGACCGCTCATTCCCACGCACTCGGCGCAAATCTTGCTGCGATCGAGCAACCTAACGTTATTCTTCTGAATGTGGAACGAGTCGATCTCGAAGATTCAGCCTTACTCGCCCAGCTTAAAGCTAATCCCTCCACCCAAAACATTCCGGTCATTCTCATGGCAGACCGGGTTAGGCTTTCCGACTGGTGGCGATTGACCCAACTCGGAATTGCGGGCGCAATCTCTAAACCCTTTGATTGCGTCAACTTAGGGAAGCAAATAGCTGTATTGTTAAAGTGGACGAGTTAAAATGCTGAAGCAATTAGAATCAAACGGTTAGACAATGGCAGCGAAGCGGATATTAATCATCGACGACGAGGCAGACATTAGAGAAGTCGCGCAACTCAGCCTGGAAATCAGTAACGATTGGGAAGTGCTGACTGCTGCTTCAGGTCAGGAGGGTTTAAAAATTGCAGCCCAAGAGAAGCCTAATGCCATTCTTTTGGATGTTATGATGCCTGATATGGATGGACCGACGACCTGGCAATGCCTTCAAGACAACCCAGCAACTCAAGATATTCCCGTCATTTTCTTGACGGCTAAAGTGCAAGCAACGGAGCAGCGACGCTATGCAGAATTGGGCGTTACGGCGGTTCTGACTAAGCCTTTCGATCCCGTCAGCTTAGCCGATCGCGTTGCTGAAGCATTAAATTGGCAGTTGTAAGCGATCGAAGTTGCTCTGACAGTCAAAAGGCTAAAGGGGGGAGAAACTGCCCGAATTGCAAAGGAATGAGAAGCATTATCAATTCATTCTCAAGGGTGGGGCATTCTATGATTAATCGCGCTTCTAGGGCTAGTCCGCAAATAATGCCTTTTTTAACTCAAGCTTCTTTTTTAAACACCCTGTGAAACGCGCTCGGTAAACGCTACTTTCAACTTTCTAAAGCAATGGGCAGAGCCGCACGTCCCCATCGTCCTCTCAAAGCCAAAGCGCGCGCGCGCGCCGCAGAGACGGGGAGCGAGCGCGCTCGCTCGGATCTCGACCGGTTGCAAGAACTGGCGAATTCCCTGGATGTATTACTCTACCAATTTCACCTCACCTCGGACGGCTCGATCGCGTTTCTCTATCTCTCAGCCGGATGTCGATCGCTCCTGGGTTTAGAACCCGAACGGATCGAGCAAGACGCTTCCTTATTCTGCGATTGTATCCATCCCGACGACGCAGAGGCGTTGCAGACATCGCTGCTGACCTGCGCTCAAACATTACAGCCTTGGCATTGGGAAGGACGCATACGCGGTGCGAGCGGGAAGTTTCAGGGGATAAAAGCAAGTGCCAAACCCATTCTCAGTGATGAGGACAGTTGGATTTGGGAGGGTTGGGCGATCGCGATCGCAGAACCCCGGCCGACGCAAGCCGCCCTAGAAGCGGAAAATCAACGCTTGAGGGAACGCAATAAAACTTTAGCCGCGCAACTGGAAGACTGTACGGCGAGAAGCCGAGAAAGCGAACGGCGGCTCCAAACCCTGCTCGATACGGTTCCAGCAATTTTATTTGCCCTCGATCGCGACGGCAACTTTACCCTTGCCGAAGGTCAAGGATTAGAAGCATTAAACCTCAAACCCGAACCCGTTCTCGGTCAATGCTTCTACGATCTCTACAGCGATACGCCCGAAGTCGTCGATCTCATCCAACAAGTTTTTCAAGGTCAAACAATCAAGAGTCGGGTGCGCCTAGGAAAGCAATTCCTAGAGCTTAAATGTTTCCCAGCCTACGATGCGGCAGGAATCCTAACGGGGGCAATCGGAACAATTGCCCAAAGCGGCGCTTGCAGCGAAACCGAACCCGAAGCGAAAAAGTCAAACCCACGATTCACGCAATCGCTCGATCGCATTTCAGTTGCAATGATTGAGTGGAATTGCCGTTGGGAGCCGCTGGCGTGCAATCCAGCCGCAGAGAAACTCTTTGGCTATAACACTGAGGAACTACGTGAAGGCATCGAGGCGATGTTCCCGGAGCCAGAACGAGAGCGGGAGGCTCGACTGCGGCAGTCAATACTCGCTCAGCCTAAAGAAATGCGAATACTCCACGAAAATTTAACCCAAGAGGGGCGCAGGCTTTATTGCGATTGGTATCATGCCCCCCTGCTCGACGACCGAGGCGATTTAACGGGCATCATTTCAGTGGTGATGGATATTACCGAACGCAAACTCGTCGAGACAGCCCTCGAACAGAGCGAAATTCGGTTTCGGACTTTAGTTGAAAATGTACCGGGCGCGATTTATCGCTGTCGGAGCGATCGCGATCGCACCGCTGACTTCATTTCCGAAGCAATTGTCGAGATCTCAGGCTATTCTCCCTCAGATTTTATTGAAAGTAACGTTCGCAGTTTGGGGAGTCTGATTCATTCCGAAGATCGCGATCGCGTCGAACGCGAGCTAGAACGAGCGATCGCCCTCAAAAATCCCTACTTGCTAGAATATCGTTGGATTTGTGCAGATGGCAGCGTTAAGTGGGTCTCCGAAAAAGGTCAAGGAATCTTTGACGAGGGCGGTCAACTTCTCTATCTCGATGGGGTCATCTTCGATATCAGCGAGGGCAAAGTCGCCGAAGCCGAACTCCTGCAAACCCGTCATTTCCTCTCTTCCGTCCTTGAAAAATTGCCCGTTGGCGTTGCCGTCAAAGAAGCTCGGGACTTAAGATTTATCTTTTGGAATATCAGTGCTGCGGAAATTACCGGCTATAGCGCCGAAGAAGTCATGGGTAAAAAGGACTCGGACTTTTTCCCGGCAGAACAAGCCGAACGGTTCGTTATTGCCGATCGCGCAGTCTTAAGCTCCGGCACGACTTCCGACATTCCCGCCGAGGTCATTCGAGTTAAATCCGGCGAAACAAAAATTTTACATACTCGAAAGACAGCGATTTTAGATCGTTTGGGACAACCTCAGTATTTACTGGCAATTCTCGAGGATATTACGGCCAACAAACAGGCGGAAGATGCTCTGAGAATTTACCAACAAGCTGTTGAAAGTACCAGTGACGCGATCGCGATGGTTAATGCAGAAGGCGAACACTTTTATCAAAATGCTGCCTTTTCCAAACTCTTTGAGCATCCCACCGTAGAAGCTTGTCGTGAATGGGGCAGCCATCAAAATACCTATTGCGATCCGATCGTTCAGGCAGAGGTTTATCAAACGTTACTTCAAGGCAATGCTTGGAGTGGCGAAACTGAAATGCGATCGCGCAGCGGCCGCCGCTTGCAAATTCTCCTGCGCGCTAACCCCATTAAAGATGCAAACGGACAAGTTATTGCCTTCCTCGGTCTTCATACCGATATCAGCGAACGTCGCCGCGTCGAAGAAGCCCTCCGCCAGAGCGAAAAACGCTTTCGAGATGTCTCCGATGCGGCGGGCGAATACCTGTGGGAAATCAACGCTGAAGGAGTGTATACCTTCCTCACCGATAGAGTAAAATCGGTCAAAGGCTACGAGCCTTCTGAATTGCTCGGTCAAACGCCCTTTACGGTCATGCCGCCTGAAGATATAGAGAGCGTGACAGCAATTTTGCAGGTGGCTAGCGCCCAAAAAAGTAATTTTCAACTCGAACATCGCGATATTACGCCTTCTGGAGAGATTGTCTGGGAACAAGTCAGCGGCGTACCCATGCTCGATCGCAACGGTAATATCATTGGCTTCCGGGGAACGGGACTGAGCATTACCGAACGCAAACAGACAGAAATTCGGCTCAAACAGCAAGCCAGTGATTTAGAAGCAGCACTCTATAAACTGCAACGCACGCAATTGCAACTACTCCAAAATGAGAAAATGTCGAGCTTGGGGCAGTTAGTTGCCGGAGTCGCGCATGAAATCAACAACCCGATTAACTTTATTCACGGCAATCTGGTTCCGGCGAACGACTATATCCGAGATTTGTTAGCCCTAGTAGAGCTTTATCAGAAGCATTATCCCCTGCCGCCCCTAGAGATTCAAGAGGAAATTGAAGCGATCGATCTCGATTTTATTCGGGAAGATTGGCTTAAATTATTTACCTCCATGCGCGCCGGAACCAATCGCATCCGCGAAATTGTTCTCTCGTTGCGCAGTTTTGCCCGTCTCGACGAAGCCGAATTCAAAACGGTTGATATTCACGAGGGCATTAGAAGCGCGTTAATGATTCTTCAGAGTCGCTTGAAAGGGCGCACCCAACGTCCCGATATTGAAACGAGCGAAGAATACGGGTTCTTGCCCTTGGTGGAATGCTATCCGGGGCAACTCAATCAAGTGTTTATGAATATCTTAGCCAACGCGATCGATGCGATCGAAGAAAGAGATGCGCATCGCACCTACAAAGAAATTCAGCAAGCCCCAAGCCACATTCGCATCGCAACGACTATCCCGCGACCGGGTTGGGCGCAAATTCGCATTCACGACAATGGACCGGGAATTCCCGCCGCTATTCAAGAGCGCATTTTCGACCCATTTTTTACGACTAAAACGGTTGGAAAAGGAACGGGTTTGGGAATGTCCATTAGCTACCAAATCATCGTCGAGAGACATAATGGATCGCTCGTTTTTATTTCTGAATACAATAGCGGCACAGAATTTGTTATTGAAATTCCATTAAAACAGGAAGTTATTGAGTTATAATCGATACATCGGAGAAGAGAAAGCAAAACATTTAAATCATTAAAGGTTTGTATTAATGATGATTCCTTTTTGATAATTAGCACGCTAAAAAACTCGAATTAAACATTCTGTGAGTTGGGCAGTGCAAGGCTTTTAGTATTTAGAGAATACATTCACGTTTCAAGTGGCGCTATATTAAATCAACATCAATTAACTGTATTTTAAAAAAAGCGTGAAAGTTTTTCAGACCTTAGAGCGACAAACACAGATTAACTTCCTATTCTTATTTGGGGCAGGTTTACTGTTCTGGTTGAGCATAACCTCCCTTTTGCCCGTTCTGCCGAGCTATATCCAATCAATCAGTCCGGGACAGCAGTCTTGGCAGTGGGGAGGGCGCGGGGTTGTCTTGTCGGTACAATCGCAGGTGGGATTGGTGATGGGGTGTTTCGCGATCGGTTTGCTGCTATCGCGGACTCGTTTGGGTAGATTATCCGACCGACGCGGCCGCAAAATTGTGATTTTAATCGGGACAGTGGTCGCGACGATCGCGCCGTTTGGCTATTTATTCATGCCCTCGATCCCACTCCTGATGCTATGGCGAGTCTTCCACGGGCTAAGTATTTCGGCTTTTACCACGGGTTACAGCGCTCTGGCGATCGACCTTTCCCCCGTCGATAAACGCGGCGAGATTATCGGTTATATGAGCTTGGTGGTTCCGATTGGGATGTCCTTGGGGCCGTTATGCGGGGGCTATCTCGATGAAGCGATGGGAAATAGCCCGGTTTTCATCCTTTCTGGGATTTCGGGAGGATTAGCGTTGCTGTTGGCGAGTCGGGTGAAAGAAACGCGCAGATCTGAGAAAGCTATTTTTTCTAAGTTGGCATCGGAACGAGTTCAACCGCGCGAGGAAGGATTCTGGCAAGTGTTATTGCGTCCGGCGTTGCGAGTCCCGACTTTCGTGATGGTCGGTGTCGGGATGGTGTTTGGGACATTAGTGACATTTTTGCCGCTCTTTTTGGGGGAGAGTGGAATCGATTTGAATGTAGGGCTGTTTTATACGACGGCAGCACTCGCATCGTTTATCGGACGGGCGGTAACTGGGCGCGCGAGCGATCGCTACGGGCGCGGTTTGTTTATCAGTCTGAGTTTGCTGAGTTACGCGCTATCGATGGGGTTGTTAGCGCGCGCTGTCTCACCCTCCGCCTTTCTATTGGCTGCGATCTTTGAGGGGCTGGGCGGCGGTGTTTTGATTCCGATGGCGATCGCGCTAATGTCCGATCGCTCTTCCCTAAACGAACGCGGCTTGGTGTATGCCGTTTGTTTGGGCGGTTTCGATTTTGGAACCGCGCTTGCCGGTCCAATCCTGGGCTTTGCGATCGCCCCGCTGGGATATCGGGGATTGTATGGAATTTCCGCCGCGATCGCGCTACTCGCCTTACTCCTGTTTATCACCAGTTCCGGGAAATCGCTCTCTCATTCTTTCCGCTTTGCTACCGGACGCGCGATCGATGTTTATGCCTTAAAAGAACCGCCCCTTAGCGAGGGAGTCTAAATCCTTCAAAGTTCGGGTTGCCTCGCTACCTATCCCACTCCAATCTTGGAGGAAACCTCCGAGACGGGGAACACTATTCCGACATTTTCACAACGGATAAGCATTAAAAACAACAACATTCCGCTCGAAAATAAACTCGCTATAATCTGCTAAATTATCGAGACCGAGGAAATTTAAAAGGATTTCGGCAGCAAGCCAGATCGAGATTCGGAATAAAACTTTGGTAATGGGCTGATTCATAAATTGTCGCTCGTAACAAGCGTTATCTAAAGCAACGGCTTGCTTCTAACGTTTTCTGCAAGCACGCGATCGCCCATTCCGCTGTACTTTATATTTGTTTACCCAAAAAAGCCAAAGCCTCCCCTGATTCCGATGAGCAATTCTCTCCCGTTTGTCGCCCAACAAGAATCGACCGCCCGCCATAGCCAGCGATTGTTAGACAGTTTCCAGCATTGGACGGGGCGCAGCTTAATCGAAGTCGCCGGTTCTCCCTTAGAAATCGCCCGAACCTTATTTGAAGCCCCGTTCGTCGTAGTTTCCCACGGTACGGAAGCGAACCCGATTTTTAACTACGGCAATCGTAAGGCGCTGGAATTATGGGCATTATCGTGGGAAGATTTTACTCAAATGCCGTCGCGCCAATCGGCAGAACCGAGCGAGCTTCCAGACCGCCAACGCCTGTTGGATGCGGTTGCTCAGAAAGGTTTCAGCGATGGTCATTCGGGAGTTCGCATCTCCACCACGGGTTGTCGGTTTTTACTTGAAGAGACGCTCATTTGGAATGTTTTGGACGAACGAGGCGAATATATCGGTCAAGCCGCGACATTTTCTCAATGGCATTTTCTATCCTCGGTCGGCAGTCCGAAGTAGTCTTTCTCGGTAACTGATGCCTGACAACGGATAACTAAATTTTCCCGAACGACCCAGTTTTAATTTTTAATTTTTAATTTCTAATTTTTAATTTTTAATTTCCCCTCTCTTTCTCTCTATCGGAATAACTCAGAATCTATGCCTTTGGAACGTACTTGGGAGACTTGGCAATCTCCCCCAGAACCGATCGCTCGAATTTTAGATGCAGCGCTGCCGCCTGCTGTAACGATTTCGCCGAATCATCGTTGGTTTGTTATGGTCGAACGGACGTATTTGCTGCCTGCAAGCGAACTCGCCGCCCCAAAATTAGCGATCGCGGGCTTGCAAATCGATCCTCAAGTTTATGCCCCCAGCGGACGCAGCGGCTTTCGCAATCTTACCTATCGCTCCTTAGAATCGCCCGAAACCATCCAAACGCCCGATCTGCCCGAAAATGCGCGTTTGAGCTTCTTTGAATGGTCTCACGATGGCGATCGCTTGGCTTTTACCCTCGCTCGCGAATCCGGATTAGAACTCTGGTTCCTCGACCTCCCCTCCGGACAAACGCACCGTCTAACCGAACCGATTTTAAACGCAACCTATTACAATCCTTGTCGCTGGTTGCCGGGAGATGAAGGGTTAATTTGCAAGATTGTTCCCCCCAACCGCAGTGCGCCGCCAGAATCTCTACTTTTGCAAGGCCCCTTAGTTGAAGAAAATTTGGGCAAAAAAGCGCCCGCGCGGACTTACACCAATTTGCTCAAAAATCCTCACGATGAAGCGCTGTTCGAGCATTATCTTTCATCGCAGGTGGAAAGAATTTCCTTAAAGGGGGAGCGCGAATTGCTCGTACCGCCGATGTTAGTCGATGAGGCAATCCCTTCCCCCGACGGACGTTATATCTTGCTCGAAACGTTACAGCGCCCCTTCTCCTATCAATTTCCCCTTTCGCGCTTTCCCAAACGCATCGAAGTCCGCGATCGCGCCGGAAATCTCGTCTATACGGTTGCCGATCTCCCCTTAGCCGATAATATTCCCATTCAGTTCGGTTCGGTAAGGGCGGGACGACGCTCGGTATTTTGGCGCAGCGATCGCGCGGCAAGCTTAGCCTGGGTAGAAGCCCTCGATGGTGGCGATGCAGGCGCAAAAGCCGATTTTCGCGATGCCTTATTCGAGCTAGATGCGCCCTTCGACGGGCAACCCAAGCAATTATGGCGATCGCAATACCGCTTTGAAGGCCTGGTTTGGGGGCGCGACGATCTCGCCCTCGTCTGGGAAGGATGGTACGATAACCGCTTGCAGCGCATCTGGCGAATTAATCCCCAAAACCCGCTCGATCCGCCGCATTTATGGATAGAACGCAACTACCAAGATCGTTACAGCGATCCCGGACATCCCTTATTAACCCTCGGAACGCAGGGCGATATGGTGCTGAGATTCTCGCCAGACGGGGACTCGGTTTATTTGGAAGGGCGAGGCGCATCGGAAGCCGGAGTTTATCCGTTTTTAGATCGGCGATCGCTATTTGGGGGCGAAACCGAACGCATTTGGCAAGCGCAAGACCCTTACTACGAAAGGGTTGAGGCTTTATTAGATGCGGAAGCTCGCCGCTGGGTGATGCGACGCGAATCGCAAACCGAACCGCCCAACTTTTTCCTGCGCGATGGCGATAATCCTCCCATTCCTTTAACCGCCTACTCCGATCCCGCCCCCGAATTGGCGCGAGTTCGCAAAGAAATCATACGCTACCATCGTGCCGACGGGTTGCCGCTCTCCGCAACCCTCTATTTACCGCCCGATTACGATAAGGAGCGAGATGGTTCGCTCCCGGCACTATTCTGGGTGTATCCCGAAGAATTTAAGGATGCTATCACCGCCGCTCAAATTGATGCCGCCCAAAATAGTTTTAGTCGTCCTTATGGGTTCTCAATTTTGTTTCTGTTATTGCAGGGCTACGCGGTAGTAGACGATCCCGTATTACCAATTATTGGCGAAAACGATCGCGAGCCTAACGATACTTATATCGAACAGTTATTGACGGGGGCAAAGGCGGCGGTTGAAGAAGTAGCGCGGCGCGGCGTTATCGATCCCAACCGAATCGCGATCGGCGGGCATTCTTACGGCGCGTTCACCGCTGCCAACCTCCTCGCCCACAGCGATTTATTCCGCGCGGGGATTGCCGCTAGCGGCGCGTACAATCGCACCCTTACCCCCTTTAGTTTTCAAGGGGAACAGCGCAGCTTCTGGGAAGCGCGCCAAACTTATATGGAAATGTCGCCGTTTACTTATGCCGATCGCATCAACGAACCCCTATTGTTAATTCATGGGATGGATGATAGTAATGTCGGGACGTATCCGTTGCAAAGCGAGCGCTTGTTTGAGGCGTTGAAAGGTTTGGGCGCAACCGTTCGCTGGGTGCAACTGCCTTACGAAGATCACGGCTATCGCGGGCGAGATAGCGTCGGCCACGTTTTATGGGAAATTTTGCAGTGGTGCGGTCGGTATTTATAAATGATGAATGGGGGAATTATGAATTATGAAAGGGGGGAATTACGAGTTATGAGTGATGAATGATGAATGGGGGAATGATGAGTTATGAGTGATGAATGATGAAGGAGGGAATTACAAACTACGAATTACGAATTACGAATTACGAATTACGAATTACGAACTACGAATTATGAATTATGCAAAGGTGGAAAAATTTTGAGAAATATCCTCGGACTTGTCTTTATTTCTCTATCTTTTGGCTGCTGTTTGTGAATGGAATTGCCTTTTTGTGGCATTTGGGCAGCACGGGGTTAGTAGATGAAACCGAACCACTCTTTGCTGAAGCCGCACGCCAAATGGTGGTGACGGGCGATTGGATTACGCCTTACTTTAACGGTGCAACCCGCTTCGATAAGCCGCCTTTGGTGTATTGGTTGATGGCGATCGCCTATCGCGCGATTGGGGTGAATGAATGGGCGGTGCGTCTGCCTTCTGCCCTTTCTGCGATCGCTCTAACTTGCTTCGGGTTCTTCACTCTGCTTCGGTTTGGCTATCCCCAACCGGGCGCACTCTCCACTGACAAGCCCCAAACTCCCTTCCCTCCAAAATCCCTCTGGCTATCAGCTTGGATTGGTTCGACTTTAATGGCGTTTAACCTCCAAACTCTAGTATGGGCGCACACGGGGGTTTCTGATATGCTCCTGAGTGCTTGTATGGGTTGCGCGCTATTCTGCTTTTTTTGGGGGTATGGCGCTTCGGCAGGCGCGGCAGTCGAGGTAAGTCGAGACTCAGCGGATCGGGAGATGGGGGGAAAGGGGGCGATATTTCCCAATCGATGGTATTTAGCGTTCTACGTCTTTATCGCCCTAGCGATTTTAACCAAAGGCCCCGTAGGAATTGCGATTCCGGGACTTGTGATTTTTGCGTTTTTGTGGTATGTAGGGCGATTGAAAGAAGTATTGCGAGAAATGGGCGTTCTCGTGGGGGGAATCCTTGTCAGTGCGATCGCGCTGCCTTGGTTTGTCCTCGTTATCCAACGCAACGGAGAAGCCTATATTGACTCTTTTTTCGGCTATCATAACGTCGAACGCTTCACCCACGTGGTTAACGGTCACGCCGCGCCGTGGTACTTTTATTTTCTGGTCGTTTTAGTCGGATTTTTACCGTGGTCGGTGTATCTGCCCGTTGCGATCGCGCGTCTGCGAATTCCGGCGCGATCGCGCTGGCAAGCCCAACCCCGCAATTCTCATCTCGGAATCTTTGCCCTGTCTTGGTTTGCGGTCATCTTCCTCTTTTTCACCATCGCCGTCACCAAACTCCCCAGTTACACCCTACCCCTCATTCCCGCCGCCGCCATCCTCGTCTCCTTATTCTGGAGTCAGAAACTAAGCGATTCGGAGCCTGTAAAAGAAAATAAACAAAAATCCTGGGGTTTCTTCCTCTCTGCGGCAATAAATGCCCTAATTTTGCTCGTATTAGCGATTGCTTCTTGGTTCAGTCCGCGATTAATCGGTTACGATGCGGCTGCACCTAATATCGGGGAACTATTCGGACAGACTGGTTTGTCGGTTCGCAGCGCGATTGTGTGGGGAATGGCGAGTGGCGCGATCGCGCTGCTACTGTGGAAAACCTCAACTCGTCGCTGGATTTTGCCCGTCAACCTTATCGCCTTTGCCCTTTTTCTCCTCTTTGTCCTAACCCCAGCTAACTTTTTCATCGATCGCGTTCGCCAGCAACCCATCCGAGAACTTGCCGCGATCGCCGCCCAAAGTCAACAACCGGGTGAAAACCTGCTGATGACGGGCTTCAAAAAACCCACTTTCGTGTTCTACAGTCAGCGTCCCGTCCAATTTTTCTACGGTAAAGAAGATACGATGAGTTACGCGCGCGAAACTGCTGCAACTGCATCTCCTACCCTTCTCCTTTTGAGTCAATCGACCGCTTTTTCCAATACTTTTGGACTCCAACCCAACCAATATCAAATTGTCGGTCAGCGTGGCATTTATCAACTGGTTCGCATCGACCGCGCAACGTTGGGAAATTCTAAATCATGAATGATTAATTACGAATTACACCGAATGTGAATTAGAAGCCAGAAAGAGCCATCTTACTGTTCTTTCTCCCCTTTAGTAAGGGGGGTTAGGGGGGATCGGGAGAGGGGCTGGGGGTGAGGGAAATCAAGATTTTTGGATAATGCACATCAGACGTGAATTACAAATTACGGTTGACCGGTTCTCTAGCGATTGACAGAACTCATATCGGAATAGCGATCGCCCGCAGTCGCACCCAAAGGTAAGATCGCTTCGAGTCTGTTAACATCCTCTGAGGTCAGCGAGATAGAAGTAGCAGCAATATTTTCTTCGAGATAACTGCGGCGTTTCGTTCCTGGAATCGGCACGATATCATCCCCTCGAGCCAGCAGCCATGCTAACGCCAGTTGACTGGGGGTGACTTGTTTTTCCGCCGCCATCTGTTTGACTTGCTTGACTAACTCCAAGTTTTTAGCAAAATTTTCACCTTGAAAGCGAGGCGATTGCCTGCGGTAATCATCCTCTGCCAAATCCTCAAACCGCGTTACCGTTCCCGACAGAAATCCGCGACCGAGAGGACTGTAAGCAACAAACCCGATCCCCAATTCTCGAATCGCCGGCAAAATTTCGACTTCCGGTTCGCGACTCCACAACGAATACTCGGTCTGAAGGACTGAAATGGGATGGACGGCGTGGGCGCGACAAATCGTGTCCGGTGCGGCTTCGGACATTCCCAAATAGCGCACCTTGCCTTGCTCGACTAACTCTGCCATCGCTCCAATCGTATCCTCAATCGGCACGGTCGGATCGACCCGATGCTGGTAGTACAGGTCAATGGTATCGACTCCTAGGCGTTGGAGTGAGGCATCGCAACATTGACGTACATAGTCGGGTTTGCCATTAACGCCCAACCAACCTCCCGCTTCGGTTCGCACGTTACCAAATTTAGTTGCGAGTACGACTTTATCGCGGCAATCGCGAATCGCCCGTCCGACCAATTTCTCGTTAGTAAAAGGACCATACATATCGGCGGTATCGAGCAAGGTTACTCCTAACTCCAAGGCTCGATGAATGGTGGCAATCGCTTCTGCATCGTCGCGTCCGCTATAGAACTCGGACATTCCCATGCAGCCTAGCCCGAGTTCCGAAACGACTAATCCTCGATCGCCCAATCTTCGCATTTTCATCGATCGCTTCTCCCGCCATAGATTCGGTTTAAATTTTAAATTTAACGTCCGGGGATAAAATACTTAAAGTTTTTCTCGCCGGTATAACCCGTTAATTCGGTTAATTTTTCCATCGGTTGAGCGCCTTTTTCGAGTTTGCCGTTAATATCCCAAGTGGGATAGGATTCGATTTTTGCCGCAGCACAAGCAGGAAGCTGAGTTTGACTGTTGGGCGAGGCGCATTCAATGTAGTTGATTTTGCTAAAAGCTTCTTTACCGAAGAGTAATTTTTGTTCGTGGCAGTGCGGACACCAGTACGCGCCGTACATTTTTGCGCCTTTAGTTGTCAAATATTCAGCAAGGGCGATTTCGGAGGGGCCAGAAGTCGTTTTAATATCCCAACCTTTACCGGGGACGAGTTCGGCTTGCCCGAAGTCGGAGGGAATGGCTTTGCGATCGCCTGCGGTTGTTGCACCATCGACATTCGCATAAACCGCCAGGGTTCCGACCAGCGTTATCATCGCCACAATTAACCCAGTAAAAGCAATTTGACCGATATCGTCCCAATCGCGCCCGAACAGCGTTAGCCCCAGCAAGCTGACAGAGAAGAGCGCAGAACCGATACAGTAGGGACAAACAGCATTGAGTTTAGTTGCCAGAACAAACATAAGGTAGCCGCTAAAGACTGCCATTGCCGTGCTGCCAATGAGGAGGAGAAGCCACGTCCAATGTTCGAGTTGGTTTCGTAAGTCTTTGCTGGTTTCGCGGTTGATGGTGAGGGGAACGAGAGCAAAAGCAGTCATCGCCGCGTAAGCGAGGAAGCCGAACAGCGACAGGGGCAAGCCGAAAACGGTGGCGTAGGCACTGTTAAGGACATCGTTACAACTGGCGGCATTGGCGGCTGCATTAGCGGCACAGCCGACGGAAGCACCGCTGAGTTTAGTAATGGTGAGGTAGGCGGTTAATACCATACCTACAGTCGCGATCGCGCCAATTATCGGACGAGACCAGCGATGAATCCAAGGAATCGAACGTCGGCGGCTCATGATCTTCACCTGAATGGAGTACGTTGACACTCTACCGCCCTAGAATGGCAGAGATTCCTAAGAGATTTTCACTCTTAACGGCTGTGCCAAACAGCCTCTAGACACTCCGCTTAAAGCATCGTGTTTACTTTTTATTAAAATATTCGCCGCGCCGTTGCAGTCGGCGATGATTTTCGATTTTAGCTTAATCGATAACTACCGCACCGGAACTTTAAGGGGGGCTTTGTCGGAGAGTAGGGGTTGGGGTTTTTCCGGCTGGCGGGCGGCTTCTACGAAGGCTTGAACGCGAATCGGATCGATGGGTTCTTTAATGTTGCCGTTGCGTTTGAGGGAAGAAGCGACAATCGCGCCATTGGCTGCCCCCAGAAGCATACCGATGTTCTCTTCCGTTGCCCCGCTGCCGATGAAGACGGGGGCTTCTCCGGCAACGCGGGAAGCAATTTCTAGGTCTTGGAGACGGGGCGGCGAACCAGTTCCCCAGCCGGAGATCGCGATCGCGTCGGCTAAACCCCGCTCGATCGTTTCTCGGGCGGCGTAGGCTAAATCGGAGGTACTCAGCGGTTGGGCGTGCTTGACGAGGACATCGGCAATAATGGCGGCATTGCTGCCCATTTCGCGACGATAGCGTAGGAGTTGGTGGGCTTTACCCTCAATCGTGCCTTGGTCGGTGGCCATGACTCCGGTGAGGACGTTGACGCGAATGAAGGGACAGCCGCAAGCGGTCGCGATCGCGATCGCGCTTTTTGCGTCATTTCGCAAGACATTCACGCCCACCGGCATGACGACTAAATTCATCAAGCGCTGAACGATCAGCGTCATGGCGCTGACGACGGCGGGATCGACTTCTTCTTTCGGAAACGGCGCGTCAAAAAAATTCTCAACGATCAAACCATCGATCCCCCCAGCAGCGAGGGCAGTGGCTTCTTGTTCGGCGCGATCGATGACTGCTTGAAGGTTTCCGCCCCACCGCGCCGAACTCGGCAGGGGCAATAAATGAACGACCCCGATTATCGGGTTCGGATTGGGGAAAATTTGCGTTAAATCCACGGAATCTTTGGAGGGAGTGCGATTGGCTCGCCTAGATTTTATCAAACATTATGAGCTATTACGGCCTATCCTGATTGATTCGACGGATAGTGTTGGACATCGGGGATCGCTAATTGCTTAAGCGCCTTAGAAGCCAGAAACCTCATTGTACCGTTCTCTCGTCCGGGAGTCGGGAGTGATAGCGAGAGGGGGCGGATTGGATCCCGGCAGCGGACGAATAGGTTAGATCGGATCGGGTTCGGTTTTCTGGGTAGCAAACTCCTTAAATTCGCTGCGCGTTTCTGACGATTGTGAAGTATCATGAAGAACGATGACCGCAACAGACTTCCAACGAACCTTCCGTTCGGCGCAAAAGTTTCCAATTTCGTTTTTTAGATGGCGGTCGCACTGAGGTAAGCTTTCACAGCATCGACCGACCCCACCTCCAAATTTCGTCCTGAAGCTCGGACTCTCTGGCTCGAGCCTCAGTTGCAAGCGCAATTGGATAACAACACTCCCTAACCTCGCCAACATCACGACTCTCTCTAAGTTTAAGGAATTGCATGGGCAACAAGCCAACCATTGCCATCTCCCATCTCGGATGCGAAAAAAATCGGATCGATTCCGAACATATGCTCGGTATGCTCGCGCAGGCGGGCTATCAGGTCGATAATAACGAAGAACTTGCCGATTACGTTATCGTCAATACTTGTAGCTTTATTGAAGCGGCGCGCCAAGAATCGGTGAGAACCCTCGTCGAACTCGCTGAAGCGGACAAGAAAATTATTATTGCCGGTTGCATGGCGCAGCATTTCCAAGAGCAATTGCTCGAGGAGTTGCCCGAAGCTGTGGCGGTGGTAGGGAGTGGCGACTATCAAAAGATAGTGGAGGTCGTGGAGCGCGTTGAAGGGGGCGAACGGGTTAAGGAAGTTTCTTCGGAACCGACTTATATTGCTGACGAGACAACGCCGCGCTATCGGACTACGCCGGAGGGAACGGCTTATTTACGGATTGCCGAAGGGTGCGACTACCGCTGCGCTTTTTGTATCATTCCGCACTTACGCGGCAAGCAGCGATCGCGTAGCATAGAGTCCATTGTCGCCGAAGCCGAAGCGCTAGCCTCTCAAGGCGTTCGCGAACTGATTTTGATTTCCCAAATCTCAACAAATTACGGCTTAGACCTCTACGGAAAACCGAAGTTGGCAGAGTTGTTGCGCGCGCTCGGTCGAGTTGATGTTCCTTGGATTCGCATCCATTATGCTTATCCGACGGGTTTAACGCCCGAGGTGGTCGAGGCGATTTCTCAAACGCCCAATGTCCTTCCCTACCTCGATTTACCGCTCCAACATTCCCATCCAGAAATTTTGCGGGCAATGAATCGTCCCTGGCAGGGGCGCGTTAACGACGAAATTATCGATCGCCTCAAACAGGCGCTTCCCGATGCCGTCTTGCGAACGACATTCATTGTCGGCTTTCCGGGGGAAACCGAAGCTCATTTCGAGCATCTGTGCGAGTTTGTGAAACGTCACGAATTCGACCACGTAGGAGTTTTTACCTTTTCCCCCGAAGAGGGAACCGCCGCTTACGACCTTCCGGAGCAGATCGCGCCCGAGGTGAAAGAGGAACGACGCGATCGCTTGATGGAACTGCAACAGCCGATTTCTTGGCGCAAAAATCAAGCTGAAGTTGGCAAAACGGTAGAGGTTTTAGTCGAGCAGGAAAATCCGCAAACCGGGGAAGCGATCGGACGTTCGGCTCGCTTTGCCCCAGAAGTTGATGGTCTTGTCTACCTAAACGGTTCGGCGAGCTTGGGAAATATCGTTCCCGTCAAAATCCAACAAGCCGATCCCTACGACCTCTACGGCACTATTTTGGAATTCAATTCCAATTGAGTGACGGCATGAGGCATTAACCTAACAAACCGACAATCTGCAAGCTAACACCCGATTGCCGAACGGAGATAGAGTCAGAAAAATCCTACATTGTAACTCAAATCCCTTTTCAAATCGGGTTAAGTTTTTTAAACTATACACAAGTAACAGCAAATCGCAATTATGACCATTTCTTTCCAAGACCTAGGATTATCCGAGGGCTGCCTCGCGCGACTCGAGGAACTAGGCTTCAGCACCCCGACCGAAATTCAAACCCAAGCCATTCCCCAACTGCTCGGCAGTCGCGATGTCGTGGGTCAATCCCAAACTGGGACGGGCAAAACGGCGGCTTACTCGCTCCCCATCATCGAACAGATTGACGTTCGGGATCGCGCGGTTCAAGCCCTGATTCTCACGCCGACACGAGAACTCGCTCAACAAGTCGCCCAAGCGATCGAAGACTTTTCCGGCGATCGCAACCTCTACGTCCTTACCGTCTGCGGCGGTCAATCGATCGAGCGGCAAATTCGCAGCTTGCGACGGGGCGTACAAATCGTTGTCGGCACGCCCGGGCGCGTCATCGATCTTCTAGATCGCAAAGATCTAGACATTGCCTCCGTTCGTTGGGTCGTTCTCGACGAAGCAGACGAAATGCTGAGCATGGGCTTCATTGACGACGTGAAAAAGATTTTGCGCCAAACACCAGAAGCGCGCAATACCGCTTGCTTCTCCGCCACCATGCCGCGCGAAATCCGCGACCTGATCGATCGCTTCATGCGCGATCCTATCGCCCTAACCGTCAAGCAGCCCCAAGTTGCGCCGACTCGCATCGAACAGCGAGCCTACATCATTCCGCGCAGTTGGACAAAAATTAAAGCCCTGCAACCGATCCTCGAACTCGAAGAGCCGGAAGCTGCCCTCATTTTCGTTCGCACCAAGCGCAGCGCCGCCGAACTCACCAGCAAACTGCAAGCGGCCGGTCATAGCGTCGATGAATACCACGGCGACTTGAGCCAAGGACAGCGGGAACGCCTCGTCCAACGGATGCGGAGCGGTCAAGTTCGCATCGTCGTCGCCACCGATATCGCCGCGCGAGGATTAGATGTCGAAGATTTGAGCCACGTCATCAACTTCGACCTGCCGGATAATACGGAAACTTACATTCACCGCATCGGACGCACCGGACGCGCCGGAAAAACCGGCACGGCAATTGCGCTGATTCAGCCGATGGATCGCCACCTGCTCAAGCGGATCGAACGTCGCCTGCGTCAATCGCTGGAAATTTCCCAGATTCCGACTCGCGCCGAAGTTGAAGCTCGCCGTCTCGAGAAACTGAAAACCCAAGTTAAAGAAGCACTAGCGGGCGAACGCATGGCTTCCTTCTTGTCTACGGTGAAAGAACTCAGCGCTGAATGCGATCCCCAAGCCATTGCCGCCGCCGCGCTGCAAATGGTCTACGATCGCTCTTGTCCGAATTGGATGAAGACCGATTGGGAAGTTCCTGCTGCCGATTTCCAAAAACCGATCAAGCGCAATACTCGTTCGGGCGGCAGTCGCAAACCGAACAAGCGGGGCGAAGACAACTTCAAGAAGGGAGATGGCTCCGGACGCACTCGTCTGGCAATTGAGGGCTAAGCGCGTGGGGGACTTCAAAATTAAAAATGCGTATCGAGAGAGCAGCATTTCACAAATTTTGAAGCATCGCTGAATTTCCGGGATCGGGAATCTGATATGATTACCGGTGCAGCGCGCCAAAATTAATAGCGTTTCAATACAAGCGGCACAATGAATGTTTCATTGTTTCGATCGCACTTCGCATCCCAGCCCTTTGAGAATCGCTATTCCCCTTCTTTTAACGCTCGGTTTTGCAATAAATAATAGTGACTCTTTCTCGCCCTGACTCCCAACCTGCAACTCAGTCTTTCAGCCAATGGCCGGGTTTAATTGAAGCCTATCGAGCCTTTCTGCCGGTGAGCGACTCTACGCCCGTCGTCACCTTGCTGGAAGGGAATACGCCCCTAATTCCGGTTCCGGCAATTGCTGAGGCGATCGGACGCAACGCACAAGTCTGGGTGAAGTACGACGGACTCAACCCCACCGGCAGCTTCAAGGATCGGGGCATGACGATGGCGATTACTAAAGCCAAAGAAGCGGGGGCGAAAGCCGTTATTTGTGCCAGTACCGGCAACACTTCCGCCGCCGCCGCTGCTTACGCGCGTCGTGCGGGGATGCGCTGTTTTGTGATCTTGCCCGAAGGCTACGTCGCTTTGGGGAAATTGGCTCAGTCTTTGGTGTACGGTGCGGAAGTCATCACCATTGACGGGAATTTCGACGACTGCATGACAATTGTGCGGGGCATGGCAGAGAGTTATCCCGTAACTTTAGTTAATTCAATCAATCCTTACCGTTTGGAAGGGCAGAAAACGGCGGCTTTTGAAATCGTCGATACTTTGGGGGATGCTCCCGACTGGCTTTGTATTCCCGTTGGGAATGCGGGGAATATCACAGCATATTGGATGGGTTTTTGTCAATACCAAGAGATCGGAAAGTGCCGCCAATTGCCGCGCATGATGGGCTTTCAGGCAGCGGGTTCTGCGCCGATTGTGGCTGGGGCCGCCGTGACTTCACCGCAGACGCTAGCAACGGCAATTCGCATCGGCAACCCGGCAAACTGGGAAAAAGCTCTTGCGGTTCGGGAAGCTTCGCAGGGTGAATTTGAGGCGGTTACGGACGAAGAGATTTTGGAAGCTTACCGCTTGTTAGCGGCGCGAGAAGGCGTATTTTGCGAACCGGCAAGCGCTGCATCGGTGGCGGGGTTGTTGAAAGTGAAGGAACGGGTTCCGGAAGGAGCGAAGATCGTTTGCGTGCTGACGGGGAATGGGTTGAAGGATCCCGGTTGCGCGATCGAGCATTCGCAGAATACCGTTTATTCGGGCATTACGGCTAAGTTGGAAGAAGTTGCGAAGGTGATGGGATTTTAGCGCGATCGCGCGCTTTCCCGGAAGGTTTTAAGTTCAGGTTTCTGGATTCAGAAGGCTGCGAATTTCTTCAACGCTCAATCCAGTCGTTTGGCTAATTATCTCCTTATCAAGGATGCCGATTAGCTGCCGTGCGATCGCGATTTGAGAACTCCGCCGTCCTTCTTCTCGTCCCTGTTCTAAGCCTTGTTCTAAGCCTTGTTGCAAGGCTTTTTTGATGATATTGCGTTGATCGTGGATATAAATTTCGCGTTTTTCCAAATCTTCTAATTCCTCCCGGCTTAAATTTACGCGATCGGCAATTTCAAAGGCTTTTTCGAGTTCTGGAACCTCTTGCAGATTGGCAGGAATTTCGTGCAATAATCGAGCATTTTTGATGAAATAAAGCCATTTATCGGATAAAGTGCTTAGCTGGTCTAGTTCGAGATTAAACTTAGGCAATTCAACAAAGACGAGTTCGAGATCGTCGCTGATATAATCGACAAGATAATCTCTTTCTTTGAGAACGAATCTAGAAATAGGGCGAGAAATTTCGGGAAACATCTCAAAATCCGTAATTGTTAGAGCGATAACGGGATTTAAGAGCGTATATCCTTCGCCAAGATCGAGTTGAATGGAGTAGGATTTGGCAGCATTATAGAGAATTCGTTTCTCAAAACCCTCTACATTCAAGACTTGCATTTCAATAATGACTGTCGTATTGTCGCTCAATACCGCTTTGATATCTAAATAAGTATCCTTAACGCCCCGAATTCGCGGCGCTTGGTAAGGATCGAGAATTTCGAGGTCTTGAATGGCGGGTCGGTTTTCAGACAGAATACTGTTGAGGAAACTAATCAGGATATCTTTACTCTGCTCGGATCCAAAGATTTTTTTGAAGGCAAAATCAGTTTTGGGGTTAATAAAATTCATACTCTAGCCCCCGGAAGATTGGTAACGATGACTTTATCATAACTGCAATTGCCCGATGGGGAGATATGCGATCGCGCCTTTAACGCAAATACTACCATCTGAGGCGAGCGATGGCTGTCCGGATACCCCTATAATTCCCTTAAAAAATAGAAGCGATCGCGCCGCCAACTCTCCCCCTTAATCCGTCCCGCATAACCCGCAAGCGGTGAAGAAAGCTCCACTAAAATTTCATGCAATTCTTGCTCCGATAAAGGTTGAGGAGCGTCGGGCGTGTGGTAAGCACCACTGAGCGCATCGACACTTGCCCGAGAACGTCCCGAATTTTCCAAGTAAGTTCTTAAAACTCGGAGAACGTGCGATCGCAGCGCAATTGTGGCTTTAATTTCTTCAATAAATTGTGTGATGCTAGCGTTAGAATCTCCCGCTTGCAAAGCAGTTTTTAGCTGAAAGAGATCGACGGAATTGGGATAATTTGCTTGGAGCGCGACTAACTTTTCTAGCGTTTCTGGGTTTAAAATAGCCATACCTTCTTTTATCGCTGTTTCATTTAACTGTTTGGTTGGAGTTCCGGGGCCGATAATCAGTTTCGATGCCTCTTCAAATTCTGCCTTACTTTTTAAGCGTAACTTCCCTAAAGTGAGAAGCTGAATGGCTGTTGTATGGGGGATTTTTCGACCGGCTTTACACTCGCAAATCAAGGGGTAAGGTTGCGAGCAGAATACATCTAAACCTCCCGCGCCACCGCGATGAGAAGGGTCAATTTTAAAGCCTAAAAACTCCAAACTTTGCTTGACAACATTCTCAAAGTCTGTTCCTGCTTGATAATTGCTTTTGCCTTCATCTAGTTCCCGACTGCGGTTTCCGAGGGCTGCAATTTTTTTAACCCAATCCAGATCGGGGGGCGGTAAAGTTTTTTTTGAAGCATCGTATCGCCACCCCAAAAACGTTTTTATCTTTTCATTCAAACTTTCAGCAGCAGAATTTCGGGGACTTAAGACGGCAAGATTGGCTTGCAAATATTCTAATTCTGGGTATGGGGGAGGAAGACGATTTTCTATGGAATTGCGGCGTTGAGAAAAAACGCGATCGCTAATTACAGGAGTTGTAGCCGGTATTTTCAACGGATGAGGGAGTGCAACAAAATTCCCGCCCGAACGAGCGGAAATTTCAAGTGTTTCAGGAAGCTCACAAACGCGCAAGCCAGCGAGAAAAAGATAAGGCTTTTGCGAAAGGATTTTTTTGAAGGCTTCTACCTTCCAAATTGTTAGCCGCGAAAGCGTTTTTAAAGCATCCGATTCATCGACAACCAGACAAAACTCGCACTTTGCCCAGGCTCTAATCGTAACTATTGAAGAGGTATCGGCGTTCGCTCGCGCAACAGGCAGAAAACTGTAGCGATACAGTTCTTCGGGGGAAGAAAACAGCGCTGGCAATACGTCCGGATAAAGCGCAAATACGCTTCCAACATCGAGCGATTTTGCCACCATTGCAACAATAATTCTGCCTTGAATTAATGCTTCAAGAGCGGGGGCGGGGATACGGAGTGCCAGTTCGATGGAATTTGAATACATACATTTTTAGGCAAGTCTGTTACAGCTTAATTGCGCGGAATATTAAATTGATTCCGGAGGTCATTGAGCGTGTTATCTAAATCGTTGTCATCGGATATTGAGAAATCATCTCGAATGGATTCTGCGACCAAAATGGGTTCATCTTCAATTAAATCGGTGGGGACATCGTAGGAAGGATCGCTAAGAATTTCCTGCAAGAGCGGATTGCTTTCCCCTAACATAAGTTCTGCTCCTTTTTCCGCAATAAAAGTCTCGATTTGCTCTTCGCTGAGTCCGTAATCGACTTCTCGTTTATTATGAACGGCACGAATCGCCAGGAGAGGTTTGATTTCTGCTTCCTTCAATTCGACAAATTCTCCCCCTTGCTGGCGAATTAAAGGCTCTAAATATTTCTGTTCGAGATAAGTCGTTATTTTTTTAGCTTTTGAACGAACTAAACAACCCCGCGTTAGCTCGAATTGTTCATAATCAATTAGCCGTCGCAGACCCGCTCCTAATGCTTTTCTTCCCGCATACTGAAGAACCGACACGCCAATACTGACATTTTTATCGCCTTCCTTACCCAAAATCTTAAAATTGAGGTAAGAATCTCGCCCGCCTTTTGGGAAAACGCCATCGGTTACTTCGGTTACGATAATTCTTTCTATTGTTTTTCCAATTAAGGTTTTGAAGCCAAAGTAGAGCGCATCGGCAAGTAAATTATTATCGTCTATAATACTGTCAAAATCTAGGTCGAGTTCGGCGATAAAAGCTGTTTCAACTGGATCGGCTTTTTGCTTCTTCGGATCGCAGTTAACGCGACACCATTTTAATAATTCTCGAACCGTTGGCTTGTCATCTGCTAAACTGAGCAACTCTTTTTCTTCAAATGGATAAAGGGGACTTGAAGGCGTTAAGTTTTCTCGTTCGTAATACTTTTTCAGCCACAGCGTTACAAAGCCGATAACTGAATTACGGTCGATGTAAGATAGCTTTAATGGCTCGCCTTGAGCAGAAACTTTATTATGAATCTGGTTGGGCAACTGCTTAATTTTATTTGTCCATTGAGCGGGCATCATCACTGTGAGAATTACCCCTCGGTTGAGATTTTGAAGCAAGTCTTTAACTAAACAAGCAATAATTTGGCTCAAATGTAAGCCGATCTCCTCGTCCTGAGCATTTGGTTGATCTAGTTCATCGAAGCAGATAACTAATTCCTGATATTCTGAGATTAAATCCAAAATTTGTAAGACGGCTTCAAAGCTTTGATTTTGAGTCGGTAATTGCAGTTCGGCAGCTTTGGCTTGTGAGAGTTCTTGACCCTTCAGCCACTTCACCGCATAGGAAGCTTCAGGACTTAACGTTAAAAATACGGCGCGAACAATATCGGGGTCTTCAATGGCTTTAAGATTGCAATATAATCCCGATAATCTTTCAATCCATTGATTCGCTTGATTCGGCTCGGAAGTTTTGAACTTTTCGAGCAAATCGGTAACAGAATAAGCAGTCGTATTGGGATTCTTGTGATTCAAAATGTGATTCGTCATTGCTGTGGCTAGTTCTTGCCATTGCGTCACGCCTTGATGACCAATTTGCCCCAAACTTTCTGCTAATATCTGTTGAAAGCTATGCTTAATATTAATGAGATTGCTATATTTATTAGCATAAACAAAAAGTCCGCCGTTCTCACTTTGGAGTTGATGGCGGATGCGACTAATGATATGTGTTTTTCCGGTTCCGTCTTGAGCGGTAATCGCAATTGAAGTGGTAGAATATAGTCCGTCTCGAATTTGTTTTAAGGCTTGAAAAACAGCATCGGACGCATGAGCGTTGACACTTTCAACATCAAAAAAGTCCTGCCCCCAAATGTCTTTGGCGTTGACGTAGGGCGGTTTGGCGAAGGGATTGCGATCGCGGAGTGCTTCGTCGATACTTTGAGGGGAAGATGTCATGGTTAGAGTTGTGTGAGTGAGTGAGAACAGAAAAGAGGTCAAAAAATCAATTAAGCGTTCAGACGTTGAACGTAGTAGCGCAATGCTCCCAGTTTTGTGGTAATAGAGTCTTCAGCGCGATCTGGGGTAATATCGGTGACTTCGCCGCCGATTAATTGAATTAGATCTATGGCTTGCATTTCCAGCAGCCATTCATTAAATTTGGTGCGAGAAACGCGATCGCTAATTTCGCGCCGAATCCGATAAATAGGAACGAGATTGTCTAAATTGTAATCTCGATTCAATCGCTCGTAGACTTCCAATGCCACTTTTTTAAATTCCTCGAGAGAAGAAATTTGCTCGGGCTGAAATGCAATTTTTTCTGCTACTGCTGATGCGGGCGCGCTACTCTCTAAATGCTTAATCCAGTTAAGTAAAGCGTTGAAATCTTTCGTTCTGACGCGCTGTTGCGGACGGTATTGAAAATCGGCGCTAATCAGACCGGATTTCAACATTTCTAGTCCTTGGGGCATTAAAGAGACGTTGACAGACCGCCCTTTTTTTGATACTGCGATCGCGCCTTTTTTCTCCAATTCGTCATAGACTTTTTGATAAACACTGTTAGACTCTTTACTCAGTTTGACGCGATTGGTCAGTTCGCTTTGCTTAACCTCTTTATCCATGCCGCCTAAGTCCCATAAACTCAGCAAAAGGCGGATTTTAAGTTTGGGATCGATCGCGGTTGAGGCCTTCGTTTTTGCAGCCATATTGAGTTTTTTGCGTGAATATTCGGAGAAGAGCGAATTTTCCAAAAAAATTGGAACGTTCTCTCACTCATCTTATCTCGCTAATCATCGCTTGCACACAAACCTAAAGGTATAGCAGTTTTCACGTGGATGAGGTACACCCAGCGGGCGAATACCATTCGCCCCTACGGAGCGGCGTTTAATTTCGAGGCGACCTCGAAATCCGCGCCCCTACCGATTTGATTTTCGGAACTGTAACTCACGCAAAGGAAAAACGCTATAGCATAAGCACAATTGAAGATTTTCAACGCATCTTCAAGTGCGAGTACATCCACTTTCTTTAAACATTAAAAAAGGGACGTTGCTGCCAACGTCCCTCAAAAAAATTCATCGAAATATCGAAATTAGAGCGGTATTAAGTCAGCGCTGCCGGTTTTTTGGTTTGCAACAACTTTAAGATAGAAGCCCTTTCGAGGAGTCCGAGAACTGCACCATCTTCGCGAACGACAGGCAACTGTTTTAACTGCTTGGATTCGAGCAACTTAATCGCCTCGAGTAGGGATAAATCGGCTCGCACGGAATCAACATCCGCCTCTAAAGATTTTGCGACTTCGCTAACGCGAGTTACCGTCCAATCGGAAGTTGCAATCGGTTTGAGGTCGTCGGCAGAAATCGTACCTACCCATTGTCCTGCTTCGTTCGTCACCAGGAATTTTTGCCAGCGCGTTTGCCCGATAACGTAATTGTTAGCAAACTCGCGTAAGTTCAAACTTTCGGAAACTAAAGGACTGTTGGGAATAACGGCATCTTCTGCGGTAAACCCGTCTAATTTATCTTGAGCGATCGCGGTTTGTGCAGAAACGCCTGCATTTTGTAGCAAAAAGAAACCGATGAGTAGCGTCCAAACGCTTCCGTAACTACTAATCCCTAGAATCGAAAGTCCGCCGAGAATAACAGCGACAACGCCCAAAAATTGACCGACGCGACTCGCTGCAAGGATTCCTTTGTTGGGATTGCCCGTCACTTTCCACACCAAGGACTTAAGAACATTACCGCCATCGAGAGGCAGTCCGGGGAGGAGGTTAAACAGGGCGAGGACTAAGTTAATTTGAGCCAGCAGCCCGACGATAGGAGCGATCGCGTCAGGAAGGGGAACGTAAATTCCGACTGCACTCAACAATCCGAATAATATCAGACTGACGACCGGCCCCGCGATCGCAACTGAGAAAGATTGCCAGGGCGTTTTCGACTCTTGCCCCAACATTGCCAACCCGCCAAAGATAAACAGAGTAATTGATTTGACTTCAATCCCCTGGCGCAATGCTACTAAACTGTGACCGAGTTCGTGGGCTAAAACCGAGGCGAACAGCAACAGCGCTGCCATTAAGCCTAATACCCAGGGTAGCAAACCCGCCATTGGTAAAATCTGCGCTAAGTCTTGACCGAATTCCCACGTGACCAAACCTAACACTAAAAACCATGAAAAATTCACATAAAAGGGAATCCCGAAGAGGCTCCCAGCACGAATATTGCCATTCATCGCGATATCCTTAACAAAATTTATGAATTTCAATCTTCTGTTAGTCTAACCAAAGATACGAACCGAAGCAGCGCGATCGCGTGCCGTAAAATCCGTCCTATCGGTTCGGTTTTCACAAACTCTCTAGTAGAGAACGTTTGTAGCTCGCCGTCAGGTAAAATCAAGATTAATAAGGTTCAGACTCAAGCAATACTGATGAAGAATCAGCCGTTCCTCTCAATCTCAAAACGTTTACTGCACGTCGTTGCCTCAATTGTACTCGGAATTTTCGTTTGGAGCGCGATCGCGCCGTCCGCCCTCGCCACAGATTACGATAACGTCACCATGATTGGTGCGGATTTTTCTAATCGAGACTTGAGCGATTCGAGTTTTGCTCACGCTAATCTGCGCGAGAGCGACTTCAGCAATTCTAATTTAGAAGAAGTCAGTTTCTTCTCCTCCAACCTCTCTGGAGCGAACTTTGAGGGCGCTAATCTGCGCAACGCCACCCTCGGTTCGACTCGCCTCACTCGCACTAACTTTAAAAACGCCATCCTCGAAGGAGCATTTGCCATGAATGCCATGTTCAAAGGTGCAAGCATTGAGGGAGCCGATTTTACTGACGTGCTGCTGCGTCAAGATGAAATCGATATGTTGTGCGAAGTTGCCAGCGGAACTAATCCCACTACTAAGCGCAATACTCGCGAGACCTTAATGTGTTTGTAGAAATTATGAATAATGAATAGTGAATTATGAATAATGAATAGTGAATAATGAATGCTAAGTTACTGAGTGCTGAGCGATCGATTGCGAACTCTGAATTTCATAATTCCCATTCAATCATTCACAATTCATAACTCATAACTCATCATTCATCATTCATTATTCACTATTCATTATTTAAAATTCATCTTCCCAACCGATTAGGAATATCTCCACATCCTCCCGGAATCGTGGCTCGCGTTTCTTCTCCGCCCCAAGCGCATAGATAGCAGCGCTGTTCCTCATTCAATCGCTGTAGGTTAGTGAAGTCGGCTTTTTCCACCACTGCTCCGGTATAAGCACCTGTTTCGTAGTCGGGGCGATGGAGGCGACTGCGGGGACTGGCAGTTTCCAACCTTCCATAAAATAGGCGAACGCTCTTAAAATCCACGCCGATTAAATTTGCTTCATAAAGAATGCTGCGTGCAAAATTCGCCTTGACTAAATCGCAACCGCTGAAGTTAGCGCGCACAAAATTCGCATCGCTCAAATCCGACCAGCGCAAGTCCGTTTCCGACAAGTCTGCCCCCGCCAGCATTACGCCCAACTCAATCACGCGCACGCCGTTTTCGCGGTCTTCTTGATAACCCCCCACACCGTCAGAAATCGGTCGTCCCAGTTGCCAATCTCGTTTAAGGGGAGTTAGAAGCCGCGATTGGGACAAAAAGCGCAGAATTTTCGCTTTTCCAGCCGCATCGACGCTGCCTAAAATAGCGGCAGTTCGTCCTTCAGCAAAGGCGCGTTCTTGGGGCAAATCTTCGAGCAATCCTTCTTCATCGAGGGCGAGTTCGGAGATGCCTTGGAAGTAAGCATCGATGGTTTGTTGCTGGGTAATCGCGTTTTGACGAATGGTGAGATCTTTGGAGATGACGTACTGTTCCCAAGCGACGTAAACGGCGAGCAACGCAATCATGATTTGTCCGAGCGCGCCAAACCATTCCGCCCAAGAGCCAAATTCATCCCATTTAATTTGGGTAAGCCAATAACTGACGAAGCGATAAAGACCGAGAAATTTGAGCAAACCAACGCTCGCGATCGCTGCTGTAATTAAAGCAAATAAGGTCTGCCGTTCGTGGGGGGTAAAAAATTGACCCAGCCAATCGCGCAGGGCGGGCAAAATTTCGCGCAGAGAGAGTAACAGGGCAACAATAGCCCCTGAAAGCCCGATCCAAGTATTATTGAGGAATAGGCCCACAATCATAATCGCGATCGCAATGATTGTCAGCCACGCTCGAGAAACCTCTCCCGAATCTATCGCTATCTTTCCAATCTTGGTTTGCGGAACTATGCGATTACTCTGACGAATGCCTTTGCCAAAAGCCGCAAGTTCGAGGGGAATGTCGCGATCGTCTTTTTGCCCGTCTTGTTCGCTATTCGTCGATGCGTTGGATGGGGGTTCGGGATTGGAAGGGGCAGAATTGGGGGGCTGCATCGTCATTTCAGTTGTCAGTCGTCAGTCAACAGTCAACAGTCGCTCTCCCATCTTACGCCGATCTCTGCCGATCCCAACAGGCATCCTAATAGAATGCCCTCGCATTAACGGGACTTTAGCCGAAATCTAGGTCAAAAAGAACTGAAAGCCTTATCTAGCATTTTTCGTTGGCGTGAGGTACACCGCGCGGGCGAATGCTATTCGCCCCTACCCATCTATTGCAATTTTTGTACCTCATCTATTTGAAAAATGCTATATAGCGGTAAAAATTAGTGCGCGCTCTTCCTTGCCCCTACTTATACGCATCCCCACAAGAACCAATTATTGTTAAGAATTCGATACATCCTTTCAAGATATCTTTGAGCCTTTTTAAGCAGGATATAATCAGCCACGTTTTTCTCCAAACAACCTTTGCTTAAGTTCTTGGGAAGAAATACCGCGATCGCGACCGGCTAAATAATCTTGCCATGCAGCTTCACTAGCTGCCAGTTCTTCAGTCGTTAGGGTTTCGGAGTCTTCTTCAGCTTCTCTCGAAATGTTGACCAGCGTTTTTAACTCTTCGAGCAGCCGTAGCTTGTCTGAGAAAGTCAGATTTTTAACTTGACTCAGCACATTGTTATAAACAGTCATAGACACTCTTGCTCTGGGAATTTCTACCTCAAGTCTAACGTACCGAATCGTGACTCCGGAGCGAGACCGGCGTGCGCGGAAACTCGATCTGTACGGTTAATTCTATTCTTCTTTTACCCCGGAACTGTCTGCTGGCAGCACGGGAACGCGAGCGTATTTTAAGCCGGTAATTCCTTGCAGGGATTCGACGCTACCAGAATCAATTTTGCAGCCTATCGAGCCTTCCCGGACTAAATAGCGCAAATACTGATGGTATTCCGTCCACTCGTCGGGAGTTGAGTAAACGAGGGTTAACATTCCAGGACGCGCGATCGGCAGATTTTCTTTTGTATCTTTGGCGCGATCGATGTGCTTTTTGATGATTTCCGATCGCGTTTCCCGAAGTTTGGTACTGCTACCGGCTAAGTCGCGAATTTCCACCATTTTCTGGCTTTTCTCGTCATAAACCAGATCCAAAGTCGTATTTTGTACGAGAACGAGGTGAGAGACTTCTAAGGGAATATCGAGGCGATCGCGTATTTCCATCGCGGCTCGGGCGCAGTTGCAAATTGCGCGCAGGTGTTCGTAGCGCAAGCTGTGGAGGTGAAAGAGAGAAAATCGAGCCTGAATAGAAGCACCGATATAAAGTTGCGCAGAAATGCCGTTTTCTTGCTCTAAATGGCAGTAATGAGGCAAAATTTCTTGCATTTTGAGTTGATGTTGTTCCCAAGTCAGGCGCAAGCGCTCTTGAATCGCTTCGGCGCTGCGATCGTAGCGATCGCGTCCTTGCATGACGGAACGATGTTCGTTAGCGCAAGCTGCTTCGTAAGCTTCCAGGGCGCTTGCGGTTTGGGCGCTGCACTGACGAAAATAGTCGCAATAAACCTCGAAATGCTGTTTGAGATAATCGAGCGCGCCGATCTCATCTTCGGTTTTCATCTCCCGGGACAAGCGATCGGCATACAGTTGCAAGTCGATCGCGAGTTGTCCGATAAATCCGGCTTGAGGTTCTAGCATCGCGGCTTCTACAACCCCCAGCGCAAGGCTAAACTGCTTCAGGAGATCCGCTCGAATCGCTAAATCGCGATCGCGCTCGAAATCGCCCATCCGCAGGGCTGCATAAAGCGGATAAACATCGCTACAAATAATCGGTTCCGGGGATAGTCCGAAACTGCGGCGCTCGGCTTCCTGGAGAAAACGCCCCTCCAAGGCGGGATGAATCCGTGCAAAGGATTCTGGGGCGGTGCGGCGGAACGGCACTTTTAAGGCGGGAACGAGGCTTTGAGCGCGATCGGCATCGAGGCGATCGAAGCGATCGGCGCGATCGCTAACCACTGCAATACAACCCAACCAAAGACTTGACAAATCCTGTTCGTTGTGTATTGATTCCCGCCAGAGGGGAATAATGAGGAGGGAACGAACGCCCGCTTCCAGCAGTAATTCTTCGAGTTCTGTCGGGCAATCGCGCTCGAGGTTCGGCACGTTCCAAATGCGGTGAGATTCGGCGGCGCGGCGGAAGTGAGAACCTTCTAAAATATCTAACGGCAGCGTTTCATCTTCTTGTAACTCGCCCTGCCAATCGAAGAGAATACGCGCGCGATTGTCGCTGACACTGACAAGCAGGTGTCCGGAAGCGCGAAACAGCGATCGCAACTGTTCGCCCAGTTTAGCAAACGCCTGGGGTTCGACGAAGGAATTTTGCGCGATCGCCCACGCCATCAAGCGTTGAACTTGCTCGCGCGCTGTAATATCCAACCCTTCCCACAGCAATTGTCCCGTAACGCGGTAATTCGACCAGCGAATTTTTTCTTCCCAAAACTGCGATGAAATCGTTTCTTCGCTCAGCCATTGCGCGAAATCGATATCGACGAATTCATCGAGATCCGGATCGATGCGTTCGACTTTGAGATCCTGCGATCGCAACCAAAATTCCACATAACGCACCTGAGAACCACGCACCGCTACCACAATCGGTTCGTCGAGAAACTGCCAATCGCCCCCTTCTAGCTGGTAAATATCTCGCAGGATCGGGCGCAGCAAATGGCGGTGATAGAGTCGTTCTTGCATTGCTTCGTCAAAATCGACGAAGAGATCGCACAATCGCCTTCCCTCTACTGTTGGCGTTCCCATCACCTCGGTAAAAGCAGCGTTAGCTTCCCGAACGGCTAGCGTAGCGGAATCCAGTAGCGCGATCGCGAACTGACTGTGTTGTCCGACAGCACTCAACCAGTCCGCACGTCGGGAATAAGAATTAGCATTTGTAGAAGTGTCGAGCATGGGATTTCTGGAGGCGAGAGGGAGACTGCAATAGCACTATTCATATTGATACGTCTCTCAAACCCACCGTTCAGTATATTTTTATCAGTATATTTTTAGCTCGATCGCTATAAAAACGGAGAGGGTGGGATTTGAACCCACGGACTCTTTCGAGTCACTCGATTTCAAGTCGAGCGCAATCGACCACTCTGCCACCTCTCCAATAGCTCCTATCATAGCAAGTGTTGGTTTAATTTTCACAGGTGTAGAGGGTTTTGCGGGACGCAACCGCGCCGGTTTCATCCGCCCACACGAGATCGATGCGCTTAACTTCGCCTGCTTGCAGAGATACCAACGAAAAGTTGCGCCAAGTGCGATCGCTCGATTGTTCGGTGCGGGGAACGACGGCTGCATTGTAGTACACCGTTCCATCCGGCGGCGTACAAACTGCAACCCGCGATCGCTCTTTTGTGTGGCGCAAACTGTGGTGCATATGGCCGAAGGTCACTAACGGAATGCGCCGCCCCCCAGCGCGGACTTTCGAGATCGCATCAGCAAAATCCGGATCGCCGAAATCGCCCCCTTCCGGAAACCAATCTTTCCCGCAAATATCCTCGGCGCGATCGCCTAATCCGAACGGGCCATTATGACCCAGAAAAACGATCGTGTCGCAAGCTGCTTCTCGAGCGGCAGCAACAATTCTCTCCGTTGATTCCGTAAAACTACTGATACTGTAGCGCTCGCGATAAAACTTCTCATTCTTCCATTCCTGACCGCCCCAACTAAACGGGCGACTCCCCACCACCGACAGTCCCAACTCCGGAAAATCGCGATAGCTGAAGCCAACGTGAGCATCTCCTAATAAATCTAACTGCTGTTGGACGCGATCCTCTTTCTTGCGATTGTAGGGGGCGCGCTTGATTCCCCAAGGCGAGGCACTGTACCACGCATCATGATTTCCCGCGATCGCGGCAAACGGCACTGGAGTCGCCGCAACCTGCCGCACCACCTCCACCGACTCATTGCCAAAATCGCCCACAAACAGCGCGAGATCGACTCCTAAATGCTGTAGCGCCGCGCCATCTCCCTCATCCCATCGATCGTGAATATCGCCGATAACCGCGATCGTAATCTCTCCCTCTCGTGCCATACTTACTTCTCGACAAACGCTCTTTCCTAGGATATCGATTTTTCACGCAGGTCGTTTTCTCTCGGCGATCGCTTCAGGAGATTCGACCTCTACACGAGTTGGAGTTAACAGGATCCTTTCCAGTTGGGTCTAGCAATGAAGAATCCCCGCACTTCTAGGGCGGAGACTGTCAAGAATTCTGTTGCGACTTCGAGGGTAAATCTAGAAAGTCGCGAATTTCCTTGGCACAGCGCTTACACTCAAACCAACGCAGAGACAGTCCAAACATCGGATGCAAAAATAACAGACTGCCCCGAATTAACATCAGCTTGGATAAGAGCGACATATTCGAGAAGTCCTGTTTCCCTTGGGACAGTAGAATGATGACTCGATGGGGCTGGAAGAGAACTCGATCCATCACAATGACATCGGCAACTTTTTTCAAGGGATACTCCACGAGTTTTTTCCCCCATAAAGTGCGTTGCTCGAACCTTAATTTCCCCGTGATTTTATTCAGCCGTAGGGTTCTAATTCTTCCTTCCAGTGCGATCGCGCCGGTTAATAATCCTGCGAGGATGACGAGCAAAATGATACTCAGGATTGCGATCCGTGGATCGTCTTGATTGGGAGAACCTTTGAGCGCAAAAAAGCTGAGAAGCGCCAAAAACTTGAGCGTTAAGTAACTCAGCGCTAACCATGTTCCCCAAGGAACATAGCGCATCGTCAGAGTATTGGAGGTGCGTTGAACTAATTTCATTAGTCTACGGAGTTTGCTCTCGTTTGGCTTTGCGCAAATCGCAATGCTTATCCATCCAGACTATCTCAGAATTTTGCAACTATCCAACAGATGGATTAATTCCGAGCTAAGACGAAGAAAACCAAGCCAACTAGAGAACCAACGGAAAACCCCTCCAATTTGTAGATTGAGGAACCCGTCGAGCGATTAACGAGCCTAAGAGTGGGGACGAAATTGCTGCTCGATCGCGCGTACCACAGCCCAGCGCGGTAAAAAGCGAGAAATGTTCGCAACGAATTGATTGGACATTTCCCCCGGAACTAGCGTACAATCGCCGCGCTCCAGCGCTTCCAAGCTTTGACGCACCACGACTTCCGGCGAGAGCGATTGCTTGTTGGCTTCTTGGGCGTTTTTGAACGGATTAAAGCCTGCAACCTCAAAAAACTTCGTTTTCGTCGGCCCGGGACAAACCGCGAGGATTTTTACGCCCGTGTTGCGATTCTCTCCCCAGAGTGCCTCGCTAAAGTGGAGGACAAAAGCTTTACTGGCGCTGTAAATGGCGAGGTAAGGTATGGGTTGAAAGCCAGCGATCGAAGAAATATTGATAATTTGTCCGGAACCGCGCTGCTGCATCGGAGGAAGGAAATGATAAGTCAAATCCACCAACGCCAGAATGTTGAGTTGAATCATTTTTAGCTGCTTGTCGCGGGAGTTTTCAGTAAATGGTCCGTAATCGCCGAATCCAGCATTGTTGATTAAAGTGTCGATCGCAACGCCTGCTTCTGTCACCGCTGCCACGACTTCGGGAACCGCATCCGCTTGCGTCAAATCTTTAGCAATAACCTCAACTCTCACGCCGTGGCGATCGCGCAGTTCCCCTGCTAAGGCTTCCAGTGTATCGCGAGATCGCGCCACCAACACCAAATCCAGCTTGCGCTCGGCCAGCACCCGAGCGTAAGTCTCCCCAATCCCCGATGAAGCACCTGTAATTAACGCGGTAGCCATAAACTAATGATTTTTTACGATAACTTTTTCAAAAATTTTGGGAGTGCGAACCTCCTCCCTCGCGGTTCTCCTCGAAAACGAGTATCTTCGCTCGCTGTTCTTGTCCGTATTAATAGCGTACAATGATAATGAAGAATCATGTAGTTCTGTATACAACTGCTTAAAAAACGCTAAAAACAAAATGAGATCGAACTAGGTACTAGAACCTAGAGCGCTCGAAAGTTAGCCATTTCCTCCTGGAGTGGAGGGGAGAACAACCCGTAACAAAATGCAACAACCTAAAAAATACGACGCTGATTGGATCGCGCGATACTATCGTCGCCGCCCGTGGGAAGCGATCGCGCGAGTATTTAAAATTCTTTGGTTTCTGGGCGGATTCCTCTTGCGGATGGTGCTAGATGACTGGTTCCACCAAAGCGAGAAAAATAAACTCAAACGCGCTTCTGAGTTACGACATACCCTCACCCGTTTGGGGCCGACCTTTATTAAAGTCGGTCAAGCCCTCTCCACCCGACCGGACTTGGTTCGCAAAGATTATTTAGAAGAATTAATCAAACTTCAAGATAGACTGCCGCCTTTCGACACCGCGATCGCCTTTAACATTATCGAACGCGAACTCGGGCGATCGATTGAAGAACTATATCGGGAAATTTCCCCTCACCCCGTCGCCGCTGCCAGTCTCGGACAAGTCTATCGCGCCTTCCTGCATACCGGCGAAGAAGTCGCCGTTAAAGTGCAGCGCCCCAACTTACTCCCCGTCATCAGCCGAGATCTGTACTTAATGCGCTGGGCTGCCGGTTGGATGGCTCCTTGGTTGCCCCTAAACATGGGTCACGACCTCACCTTAATTGTCGATGAATTCGGTACAAAACTATTTGAAGAGATCGACTACCTCAACGAAGGGCGCAATGCCGAACGCTTTGCCGCCAACTTCCAAGACGATCCCACCGTTAAAGTTCCCGCCATTTATTGGCGCTACGCCAGTTCCCGCGTCCTGACGCTGGAATGGATTAACGGTTACAAACTCAACGACACCGAAAATATTCGCGCCCTCGGTTTCGACCCCAACGCCATTGTTGAAATTGGTGTCGTTTCCGGACTGCGACAACTGCTCGAATTTGGCTTTTTCCACGCCGATCCCCATCCCGGAAACCTGTTTGCCACCTTAGACGGACGCATGGCATTTATCGATTTCGGAATGATGGATCAGTTGGACGAACGAACCAAAGAAACCCTCGCCGCTTCGGTCGTTCATTTAATTAATAAAGACTACTACGCCCTCGCCGACGACTTTATAACGCTAGGCTTTTTAGCCCCCGGCACGGAAATCGAACCGATTATTCCTGCCCTCGAGAAAGTGTTAGGGAAAGCGATGGATGAAAGCGTCGGTAACTTCAACTTCAAAACCATCACCGATGAGTTTTCTGAGTTGATGTTCGATTATCCGTTCCGCGTACCGGCGAAGTTTTCTTTAATTATTCGCTCCCTCGTCACCCAAGAAGGTTTAGCCCTTTCTCTGGATCCAAACTTTAAGATTGTCGAAATCGCTTATCCCTACGTCGCGCAACGCCTATTAAAAGGCGAATCGCCCGCCATGCGCAGCCGCTTGTTGGAAGTGCTGTTTAAAGATGGTAAATTCCAATGGCAGCGCTTGGAAAATATGTTAGGGATTGCGCGATCGGGTGGCAACTTCGATCTGTTGCCCACTGCCCAACTCGGTTTACAATACCTTTTGTCTAAAGAAGGATTGTACCTTCGCAATCAACTCCTGTTAGCACTGACAGAAGGCGATCGCTTGCACACCGAAGAAGTTGGGCGTTTGTGGCATCTGGTTAAAGATGAGATTCAACCCGCTCGCTTATTTGACGTTGCTCTGAGCGCCTTAAGCAGCAAATAGTGCATAGTGAATAAGTAGGAGAGTGTAAAAAAAGTGCGATCGAATTCGTAGGGGCGGGTTTAGCTAAGACCCTTGCTATGATGTAAATTCATCAGTCAAAACCCGCCCTCTTCAAGTTAAGGTGATTTATGCCCGCCCTACTTAGTTAGTCGTGAATAGTAGAGGGTTAGGATAAAAGTGAATTGAAAACAATCGATTGACTTCCAACTCCTTACTAATAACTATCCACTATTAACGATTCATTATCAATTAACCATTATCAATTATCCACTGTGTACCCATTTCCCGAACCTCTCTTTGGTCTCTTAGGCGTTGGCTTATTCATCGGTATGACGTGCGGCGTAACCTTTGAAGCCGCCCTCAAACAAGGCCTATTAGAATGGCAAAAAGATCGCACCAGCAATCTTTTATCCAAAATGCAAGGAACCTCGGTCATCCTGCCATTTATCGGTATTATCATCGGGACTTGGCTATTTCTCGGCTCGGGTTTATCTATTTTTGGTTTGCCGAGTTGGTTGGCTGTCGGTGCGTCCTTTGTGCTGACTGTGTTTACGAGCTTTCTGATTTGGAAACAACTCGGGGAACTCCTGATTGAACTTCAACGCGGCGGTTCGCGCGCACTCGACCTCGACTTACCCGAATAGACGCAACTTTGAAGCTTTAGAACGAGATCCGAAAATTAGCCGATTGTTGGTGTAGAACAGCATTAGGAAGCTCAATTTTCGGGTCTCAGTTTATATGTTAAATAAAGTTAAAATTCGATACATTTTTGCCACTTTATGCTCTCTGGCGGTCTTGAATGCCGTAGATTTATCGTTTCCCGTCGATAACGCCAACTTCCAGCTACAAACCCAAGCCCAAGCCAAGAAAAGCGGGGGTACGAGCGGCGGTGGTTCTTTTCGCTCCTCCCCTTCGAGTTCGAGTCGCAGCAGTTCTTCTTCGAGTAAATCTTCTTCAAGTTCGAGTCGCAGCAGTTCCCCTTCACCAAAAAGAGATTCAAGTCCTTCTCGCTCCCGAAGCAATCAACGCGAGCGCACAGCACCTTCAACCTATCGCCCGCCGATAGTTGTTCCCAGAACCGTTACTCCTCAGCGCACTCAACCCTCTTCCACTTATCGCGCGCCGGTTTATGCTCCTTCTCAACCCCCTGTGTATGCGCCTCCTGCGAGTTCTACCTATTATCCTCCCTCTCGGGAATCAGTAGAGTATCGCACCTATAGCGTTCCGAGTTCCAATGGGGGGGACGTGCGGGGGACTCCGACGACGAGTAATGAGGTTTACATCAACGATACTTCAGGGCGCGATCGCATTATTATATTGTTCGCCCTACTCGGAATCAGTATTCCGCTCTTCCTACTGCTATATTTCCTGTTTAAGAAAATGGGAACAGGGAAGGGCAATGGTGCTGTTACGGCTATAGAAAAAGAACGCGATAACGACACTGTTACCCTGTCTAAACTTCAAGTTGCTCTGCTCGTTACCGATAGCACCATTCAAGAAGAACTGTCGCAGTTAAGCTTGAGTGTAGATACCGGCACGCCGGAAGGACGATGGGAATTGTTGCAAGAATCGCTGTTAATTTTGCAGCGCAATTCCGATGTTTGGACGTATGCAGTATCGAGTTCGGAATCGACGAATATTGATACCGCAGAAACGACCTTTCAACAGCGTTGTTTTGAGGAACGGAGTAAGTTCTCTCGAGAGACATTGAGTAATGTTGAGGGTGAAGTAAAAACTCGTCCGGTCGCAACGTTAGATGAAGAGATTGGGGCCTATGTTGTGGTAACACTACTGTTAGGTACGGCGGAGGATAAACCGTTATTTGGTGCGATTCGTTCGACGGATGAATTAAAAGATGCGATCGCGAAATTAGCGGCGATGCGATCGGACTATTTAATGACCTTCTACCTATTCTGGACTCCTCAACAAGCGGGTCAAGGATTATCGGACGAAGAAATGATAACGGAGTATACGAATTTATATCGCCTTGCGTAGCCTTGTGTAGGGTGCGTTAGCGAAGCGTAACGCACCGAATAAATGAGTAGGGTGCGGAGATATTTTGTAGGATGGGCAGCGCCCACCAGCCAAGACTTTCAGCATTTAGAAACGTAAATTCACAAGCCAGGAGCGCTATATAGCAACGGCAATTGAGGTTGCGGCAAATAAAATCAATAAAGCAAGTAAAAAGACACGACTCTAGCAATTGGCAGTTCGAGTTGCACGAGGGCGTTGTGAATTTGGGGGGACTGACACCGGAGGCAACCGCGATCGCGCGAAGTCGAGGAAAACGTCGCTACCCCGCGCCACACTCCACCCTAGATGCTAGATTAGAGTATAGTTGTAACAGTTCTTAACTAAAAGTTCGGTCTTAAACAAGAACGCACGTACTGACCGTGCGACGTTCTCCTCGTCCGAACGCAATTAACATCAAACCTATTTAAGGAGACTCGATTCTGATGGAAGGATTTTTGCGCGTTGGGCAAGCAGCCCCCGATTTTACCGCTACTGCGGTTAGCGACCAAGAATTCAAAACCCTCAAGCTTTCGGACTATCGCGGCAAATACGTCATTTTATTCTTCTATCCCCTCGACTTTACCTTCGTTTGCCCGACAGAAATTATCGCATTTAGCGATCGCACCGAAGAGTTCGACAGCCTCAATACCAAAATCCTCGGCGTATCGGTAGACAGCGAATTTTCTCACCTCGCTTGGATTCAAACCGACCGCAAACAAGGCGGAATTGGCGATATTGATTATCCCCTCGTCTCCGACATCAAAAAAGAAATTAGCACCGCTTACAACGTCTTAGATCCAGAGGCGGGTGTTGCCCTGCGCGGACTCTTCATTATCGACAAAGAAGGCATCGTTCAACACGCCACCATCAACAACCTCTCCTTCGGACGCAGCGTAGATGAAACCTTGCGTACTCTCAAGGCAATCCAATACGTTCAGTCTCACCCCGATGAAGTCTGCCCTGCGGGTTGGCAAGAAGGCGACAAGACGATGGTTCCCGATCCTAAAAAATCAAAAGTCTATTTCGCTGCGGTCTAAAGCGTTAACTCGGAGAAATTTGGCGATCGGATCGGAAACTTCAAAACTGTAGAATGCTCCAATTTTGAAAGCTTTCGGAACCTTCAAACTACTGCCAAATTTCTCGACCTCCCTCAAATTTATTCGTCCCGATTATGCTGACTTCGCTCGACTTTCGCGGCTTATTCAACGCTCGCTTTGCCCGTAACTTCTTTCCCATTCCTGCAACAAGTTCGCTCGCGATCGGACAAAATGCCCCAGATTTGTTGTTACCGGATATCACCAATCAAAGCACCGTTCGCCTCTCCGATTATCGAGGTAAACAGCCCATTGTTTTAGCCTTTACTCGCATCTTCACCGAAAAGCAATATTGTCCCCTCTGCTATCCCCACATTATCGAACTGAACGATAATTACGAGCGATTTTCGGAACTCGGCGTAGAAGTCCTCATGATAACCAGTACTGATACGCCCCAAAGTCGCCAAGTCGTTCGAGATTTAGGCTTAAAAATGCCCCTCTTAAGCAATCCAAGTTGCGATGTTTTTCGGACTTATCAAGTCGGACAAGCATTAGGCGCGCCTTTGCCCGCCCAATTTATTTTAGATCGCCAAGGAAAACTGCGCTACAAACATCTTTTTTCCTTCCTTGCCCCCAACGCACCCGTTGAAACCTTAATAACACTCTGTCAGAATCTATAGCATTTCTCGCTCTCAATTGGTGGAGGGAACTCCCCCTTAATAAGAGTTATTGAGGACGAGCGAATCGGTTCGATGTCATATTAAATTAGGATCGGCTAACTTCGTTAATCGTACCTAAGAGGCCCTCCATGCTCGCCGAAACCGCTCAAATCTCTTTACCTCCTCTTACCGCCTCCACAGCAGAAATCCCTGCAATTCGCGATCGCAACTTGCCCGTTTTTCTACCCCAAAGTAACCTCAACCTCGACAGGATTCAAGCGGGGTTCGCCTGTGCCTTACATATGCACCAACCCACCATTCCGACGGGACATAATGGCGAACTCATTTGCAACTTGCAATATATGTTCGAGCATCAAGGCGAAGGCGACAATCACAACGCTGGAGTATTTGCTTGGTGCTACAGTCGCATGGGCGATTTTATCCCCGAATTAGTCGCTAATGGTTGCAACCCTCGCATCATGCTGGACTACTCCGGAAACTTATTGTGGGGATTGCAGCAAATGGGGCGCAACGATATTCTCGATAATCTCAAAAAATTGACGTGCGACAGTGCTTATCAACCCTACGTTGAATGGTTGGGAACGATGTGGAGTCATGCTGTTGTTCCTTCCACTCCCATTCCCGATTTAAAGTTACACATTCAAGCATGGCAGCATCATTTTGCGTCAATTTTTGGCAAAAAGCATTAGAACGGGTGAAAGGATTCTCGCCGCCAGAAATGCACCTGCCCAACCATCCCGATACCCTCTACCAATATATTAAAGCACTGAAAGATTGCGGCTATCGCTGGTTATTAGTCCAAGAACATTCCGTCGAACGTCCCGATGGTTCTGGGCTGTGGCACGACGACAAATATATTCCTAATCGTTTAATCGCGCGTAACAGCAACGGCGAAATAATTAGCATCACAGCGTTAATTAAAACCCAAGGTTCTGATACAAAATTGGTCGCTCAAATGCAGCCTTACCACGAAGCGAAAAGCAGAGGACGGCAGAAAATTGGCGATATTGAAGTACCTTGTTGCGTGACTCAAATTGCTGATGGCGAGAATGGCGGCGTGATGATGAACGAATTTCCTCGCGATTTTTCGCCCGTGTGGTACGACATAAAAAATAATGGCAATATTGTTGGTTTTAACGGAACCGAATATTTAGAATTGCTTGAAGCAGCCGGTGTTAATCCTGAAGATTATCCAGTTTGTCAAGCCGTGGGACAGCACAAAATATGGGAGCGCATCGATGCCGATAGTGCTACGCCGGAAACTGTCGAAAAAACAATTCAAGATTTAAAAGCCAGCGATTTTCAGTTTCATATGGATGGCGCATCTTGGACAAACGATTTAAGTTGGGTCAGGGGTTATGAAAATGTCCTCGAACCGATGAATCAATTGAGCGCGATGTTTCACGCGAAATACGATCGCTTGGTACAAGAAAATTCTGCTGTTATCGAGACGCGGGAGTATCGGGAGGCATTACTTTATCTACTGCTGTTAGAAACCAGTTGTTTCCGTTATTGGGGACAGGGAACCTGGACTGAATACGCGCGAGAGCTATATCGTCGCGGCGAAGCAATTTTGAAGAGATAAACTTTGTCTCGATAATTGTAGAGACGTTGGATACAACGTCTCTACAAATGGGGTGGACAGTCTTTGGCGCGCAAGTCAATCAAATGTCCGCCTTTGCCCGTTCTAGAGATCGCCGCCGTTCGTCGAGCCATTGTTGTAAAATAATGGCGGCTGCAATTCGGTCTACCGTTGCTTTTTGGCGCGACGGAGAAAGATTTTGAGCAATCATCCGCTCTTCTGCTTCCACCGAAGTTAAGCGCTCGTCGATGTATTCCACCGGCAATTGCAACGCCGCCCCCACTTTCTGGGCAAATTTTTGGATTTGTCGCGCTTGCTTGCTTAACTCTCCTGTCGTGGTATAGGGCAAACCGACGAGTAATTGTGTTGCTTGTCGTTCTTTGACCAAGTGTTGCAACTGTTCTATATCTCGCACGAAAGAGGTTCGTTTTATCGTCGTCAATCCTGTCGCAAATAAGCCCAAACCATCGCACCCCGCTACGCCGATTCGCTTGGTTCCTACATCGAGTGCTAAAACAGATATTCTTTCCATTCGTCTCGGTTGTTAAGTATTTATACTCGCCGATCGAGGTTTTTGAATGTTACCGCGATCGCGCTTTTAAAGCTAGCGTGAAGAAGAGTCAACCCCGATAAAGACTTGATAAAGCAATAGCTTGCTTCGGAATTTACGGATGACAGAGGCTCGGGCTGATTTGTTATTGTTGAACTCAGGCGGGCAAATTACCGGTCAGGAAGTCAAGAAGCCAGTTCGGGTTGAAGATGCCAGTTACGATCTAGCAAAAGTTATTTTTTTGGAGTGACAGACATTATGGTTCAGTTAATCGAAGAAACACAAGCAGTAACTTTTTCCCTTCCGGCATCCAGTTCCTCGATTTTATCCGATACTCGCCCTTGGGGTCGCTACACCGTCCTTGAAGAAGGCAAAGGCTACAAAATCAAGCGCATCGAAGTCAAGCCGGGACATCGCCTCAGCCTGCAAATGCACCATCACCGCAGCGAACACTGGATTGTCGTCTCCGGTACGGCGAAAGTGAGTTGTGGCGACAAAGAAGAAATTTTGACTCAAAACCAATCGACTTACGTCCCTCAGTGTACGTCGCACCGCCTCGAAAATCCCGGCGTAATCGATCTGATCTTAATTGAAGTCCAAAACGGCGAATACTTGGGTGAAGATGACATCATTCGTTTCCAAGATGACTACTCGCGCGGTTAAACTAAAGGAACGCTCGGTTCTGGCTCCAGAGAGCGTCCGAACTGAGAACTCGCCCTAGGGACGTTCCCCCGCCAACTCATGGTTAATCTAACTCAAGCTGCCGCCCGAGAAGTTCGACGCTTGCAAGCGAGCAACGCTAAACCCGACACTTGCCTTCGCCTTGCAGTTAAAAGCGGCGGCTGTGCGGGTTTATATTATGTTTTGGAGTTGACTTCCGAGCCGGAAGCGAGCGATCGCTGTTACGTCAGCCAAGGAATTGCTGTCGCCGTCGAGGAACAAAGTCACGACTATCTCCACGGACTGAAACTCGACTACTCCGAAGACTTGATGGGAGGCGGATTTCGCTTCCAAAATCCCAACGTTCTCTCCCCTTGCAGTTGCGGTTATTCCTTTTCAGCCGAATTAGCCTCGATCTGAGGTGGGCGTTATGTTAGTCTGCTTTCTCTACGGGTAAAGATTGACAGAGATTCCCCTCCTCCGTTAAAATGATAAACCTGTGTGTCGCCGTTCGCCCGGGGACAGACTGAGGACGGCAATAGTGCAGTCCCGCATTCAACAGTCGCAATCCATCGGTTGAAACCGTAACTCATGCCAACGATTCAGCAACTTATTCGGACAGAACGCTCTGAAGTTAAAAAGAAAACTAAATCGCCCGCCCTCAAAGAATGTCCCCAACGTCGGGGCGTTTGTACGAGAGTGTACACCACCACCCCGAAAAAGCCCAACTCTGCCCTGCGTAAAGTGGCTCGGGTGCGTTTGAACTCCGGCTTTGAAGTCACTGCTTATATTCCGGGGATCGGTCACAACCTGCAAGAACACTCCGTCGTTTTGATTCGAGGCGGTCGGGTGAAAGATTTACCCGGCGTTCGCTATCACATCATTCGCGGTACGCTCGACGCAACGGGTGTTAAAGACCGCCGTCAAGGACGCTCCAAGTACGGTACGAAACGTCCGAAATAATCGGGGTTCCGTCCGGCGCGATCGCGAGCGTATCGCCCGAGATTTAATGTTTTGTATTTATAGCATTGAAATTAAAGGATTGTCATAAATCATGTCTCGTCGCACGGTAGTAAAGAAACGTCCCATCGTCCCCGATCCGGTTTATAATAGCCGCCTGATCGAAATGACCGTGCGGCATATCATGCGTCACGGAAAGAAATCGGTAGCCCTATCGATTGTTTACGACGCACTGAAAATCATCTCCGAACGCAACAGCGGAGCCGAGCCGTTAGAAGTCTTTGAAAGAGCAATTCGCAACCTCACGCCCTTAGTAGAAGTTAAAGCACGGCGGGTCGGCGGTGCGACCTATCAAGTGCCGATGGAAGTGCGGCCCAATCGCGGCACGACCCTCGCTCTGCGCTGGCTGACCAACTACTCCCGCAACCGTTCCGGGCGCACGATGGCGATGAAACTCGCCAACGAAATCATGGATGCGGCTAACGAAACGGGCGGCGCAATTCGCAAGCGCGAAGAAACTCATCGCATGGCAGAAGCCAATAAAGCCTTCGCCCACTACCGCTATTAAAACGGTTGGGAATGAGTAACCGAACCTAAGTCAAGATCGGCGATCGCGAATTTCTCGCTCCGCCGATCCACATTTTTAGCGGCTCAGAAGGCAAAATTGTCAAGAATTGCTGCCAGAAGTGTTAAAAAAAGTTATAAAATTGTAAATAGTGTAAACAAGCGGGTAACGCACTCTCAATTCGTTGCTCGCCAAGACCAAGGAGGTAGCTGTGGCACGAACCATCCCCCTGGAGAGAGTTCGCAACATTGGAATCGCGGCGCACATAGACGCGGGCAAAACAACAACCACCGAACGCATTCTGTTTTACTCGGGAATCGTTCATAAAATCGGCGAAGTCCACGACGGAACCGCCGTCACCGACTGGATGGAACAAGAGCGAGAGCGCGGCATCACCATCACCGCTGCCGCTATCAGCACCAGTTGGCGCGACCACAAAATTAACATCATCGACACGCCCGGTCACGTAGACTTCACCATTGAGGTCGAGCGCTCGATGCGAGTCCTGGATGGCGTAATCGCCGTATTCTGCTCCGTGGGAGGAGTTCAGCCCCAGTCCGAAACCGTCTGGCGGCAAGCCGATCGCTACGAAGTGCCTCGCATTGCGTTCATTAACAAAATGGATCGCACCGGCGCGAACTTCTATAAAGTCTACGACCAACTGCGCGATCGCCTGAGAGCGAACGCCGTAGCCATCCAAATCCCCATCGGAGCAGAGAGCGAATTCCGAGGGCTGGTCGATCTCGTCAAAATGCGCGCCCACGTTTACTCTAACGACATGGGAACGGAAATCGAAGAAGTCGATATCCCCGAAGACGTAGCCGAACTCGCGCAGGAATATCGCGCCAAGCTGGTTGAATCCGTCGCTGAAACCGATGAAGAACTGATCGAAAAATTCCTCCTCGAAGAAGACCTCAGCGAAGAAGAAATCGCTACCGCTTTACGCAAAGGTACGATTGAAGGCACCATCGTTCCCGTTTTGTGCGGCTCAGCCTTTAAAAACAAAGGCGTGCAACAGCTTCTCGATGCCGTGGTCGATTATATGCCTGCGCCCATCGACGTTCGTGCTATTAGAGGCGTGCTGCCCGACGGTACCGAAGGTACGCGCACTGCAAGCGACGACGAACCCTTCGCCGCGCTCGCCTTCAAAATCATGGCCGACCCCTACGGTCGCCTCACCTTCTTGCGCGTGTACTCCGGCGTACTGCAAAAAGGCAGCTATGCCTACAACGCTACCAAGGATAAAAAAGAGCGGATTTCTCGCTTGATCGTTTTGAAATCCAACGAGCGCATCGAAGTGGACGAGTTGCGTGCGGGGGATTTAGGAGCCGCGATCGGTCTCAAAGATACTATCACTGGCGATACCCTTTGCGACGACAATAACCCCATCATCCTCGAATCGCTCTTCATTCCCGAACCCGTCATTTCCGTTGCGGTCGAACCCAAGACCAAGCAAGACATGGAGAAACTCTCCAAAGCCTTGCAAGCCCTGTCTGACGAAGACCCGACTTTCCGCGTCAGCGTCGATCCCGAAACCAACCAAACCGTAATTGCCGGGATGGGCGAGTTGCACCTCGAAATTCTCGTCGATCGGATGTTGCGCGAATACAAAGTCGAAGCAAACGTCGGTCAGCCCCAAGTGGCTTACCGCGAAACCATCCGCCGTCCCTCCCACGCTGAAGGCAAATTCATCCGTCAAAGCGGTGGTAAAGGACAATACGGTCACGTCGTCCTCGACATCGAACCGGGCGAAGTGGGTAGCGGTTTTGAATTCGTCTCGAAGATCGTCGGCGGTTCGATTCCCAAGGAATACGTCCCAGCCGTCGAACAAGGGATCAAAGAATCTTGCGAATCCGGTATCCTAGCAGGATATCCCCTGATCGATTTGAAAGTTACCTTAGTTGATGGGTCTTACCACGATGTAGACTCTTCTGAAATGGCTTTCAAAATTGCCGGTTCGATGGGAATTCGCAATGCCGTAGAGAAAGCATCGCCCGCTCTGCTCGAGCCGGTCATGAAAGTTGAGGTTGAAGTTCCCGAAAACTTTGTCGGTGATGTCATCGGAGATCTCAACTCTCGCCGGGGTCAAGTTGAAGGGATGAATGCAGAAGCAGGCATTTCTAAAGTATCTGCTAAAGTGCCTTTGGCAGAAATGTTCGGTTACGCAACCGACATCCGCTCGAAAACCCAAGGTCGGGGCATCTTCTCAATGGAGTTCAGCCACTACGAGGAAGTACCTCGTCACGTTGCTGAAGCGATTATTGCTAAAAGCAAAGGATCGTAGCCCAACCTAACCTCCAATCTTGCTGAATAACTCCAGCAAGATTGGGATTGAAACGTTTAAGGGCGGCAATTACGGGCAGCCATTACGGGTACGCCGCCCCCGATAGCTCCGTAATTTAGACGGAGCGAAACTATGGAACGCTTAAGTTAAAAAGATAAGGAACGTATTAATTCATGGCACGCGCAAAGTTTGAACGGACTAAACCCCACGTCAACATCGGCACTATCGGTCACGTAGACCACGGCAAAACCACCTTGACCGCAGCGATTACCATGACCTTAGCTGCGTCGGGTAAAGCGAAAGCCCGGAAGTACGACGATATCGATGCTGCTCCTGAAGAAAAAGCGCGGGGGATTACGATTAACACCGCTCACGTCGAGTACGAAACGGAAAATCGTCACTACGCTCACGTCGATTGTCCCGGTCACGCCGACTATGTGAAGAATATGATCACGGGTGCGGCTCAAATGGACGGCGCGATCCTAGTCGTATCGGCAGCCGACGGTCCGATGCCCCAAACGCGAGAACATATCCTGCTTGCAAAGCAGGTTGGCGTTCCCAGCCTGGTGGTATTCCTTAATAAAAAGGATATGGTGGACGACGAGGAACTGCTCGAGTTGGTTGAGTTGGAAGTGCGCGAACTGCTCAGTGACTACGATTTCCCCGGCGATGACATTCCCATCGTTGCAGGCTCGGCTCTGATGGCGCTTGAAGCGATGGTTAAGGAGCCGAAGACGGAGCGCGGGCAAAATGAGTGGGTTGATAAGATTTACGAACTGATGGATGCGGTCGATGAATACATCCCCACGCCCGAACGCGATGTCGATAAGCCTTTCTTGATGGCGGTGGAAGACGTATTCTCGATTACGGGTCGCGGTACGGTTGCGACTGGACGGATCGAGCGCGGTAAAGTCAAAGTCAGCGAAAATGTCGAACTCGTCGGCATTAAAGACACCCGCAGCCACACGGTGACGGGCGTGGAAATGTTCCAAAAGGTTCTCGATGAAGGGATGGCAGGCGATAACGTCGGCTTGCTGCTTCGCGGTATCAACAAAGGCGATATCGAACGCGGAATGGTGTTGGCGAAACCCGGTTCGATTACGCCTCACACTCAGTTTGAGTCGGAAGTGTACGTGCTGAAGAAGGAAGAAGGCGGCCGCCATACGCCGTTCTTCCCCGGATATCGCCCTCAGTTCTACGTGCGGACGACCGACGTAACCGGAACGATCGATGCGTTCACTGCCGACGATGGCAGCGCTGCTGAAATGGTGATGCCGGGAGACCGCGTGAAGATGACCATTCAGTTGATCAACCCGATCGCGATCGAACAAGGGATGCGCTTCGCAATTCGTGAAGGCGGTCGTACCATCGGTGCGGGTGTCGTTGCGAAAATTCTCAAATAACGTTGTAACGTTTTAGGAAAGAGCAGGGAAGTTCGGCTTCTCTGCTCTTTTCTCTGATATGGTAGTTAAGGGGCTAACAAGCCTCGTCTTTTTCTTTATCCGAACCTTGACAATCAGAATATGGCTACGATTCAACAGCAAAAAATTCGCATCCGCCTGAAAGCTTTCGATCGCCGCTTGCTCGATACTTCTTGTGAAAAGATCGTCGATACGGCTAATCGCACCAATGCGACTGCAATTGGCCCGATTCCTTTACCGACGAAGCGCCGCGTTTATTGCGTCCTGCGATCGCCCCACGTCGATAAGGACTCGCGCGAGCATTTTGAAACCCGCACCCACCGCCGCATTATCGATATTTATCAGCCTTCTTCTAAGACAATCGACGCTTTGATGAAGCTCGATTTACCCGCTGGTGTCGATATCGAAGTTAAGCTCTAAGATGGAACGTAACCGGGTGTTTTAGCCCGGTTATTCTGATTCTGGATTGTTATGGATTGGTTGTATCTGGCGATCGCGATCGTCTCCGAAGTTATCGCGACTTCCGCACTCAAAGCCGCTAAAGGATTTACCAATATCGTCCCTTCAATTTTGGTCATCGGCGGTTACACTTCAGCATTTTACTTTCTCTCGTTAACCCTGCGTTCCATTCCCCTTGGCATTGCTTACGCGATTTGGGCGGGCGCTGGCATTATTTTAGTTTCCTTAGTGGGCTTATTTCTCTATCATCAAACGCTCGATGCAGCAGCAGTAGTTGGGATGGGTTTAATTGTTGCGGGCGTTGTTGTACTTAATCTTTTCTCGAAAACAGTACAGCATTAATTTTTAGGGCTATTATTCGGTAGAAAATCGGGCAAATGGCATTCGCCCCTACCAAAATTTGACCTAATACCAATTTAGGATTACGTTGCCTAGAATCAACTCTCCTAAATTCTCAGGATAGCGGTGCGTTACGCTTCGCTAACACACCCTACTGCCGTGACACAGCTAAAACTGTGCGATAGGTTTCTCGTTCTATTGCTTACTCGATCGGGTTTCAAGAGTTTTTCTAAAGCCTCATTTAAGGTGTGTCACGGCACTACTTTTCATTCTATGCAGCGACCCATCAATCTGGTATAACTGCCTTGGTGATGGCTATAAATTTGGCATTAGCGATAGGGGAATTTTGAGTTTTTCTTACGCTCTTTTCTAGCGCGTTCTCTAACATTTTGTTTAAGTAAGTAGCTAAATCCAACCCGCTCGAATCGATCGACTAATTCTTCCTCTGTTATCTTTAAAGAATTTGCCGTTGCTGCCAAGTTCCATTCGTGCTTTGCCAACTGACTTAATAAATAAACTCGCTTTGTTTGTGCGACCGAAAGACGATAAGTTTTTAGATATTCTATCTCTCCTGTCGCTCGAATAATGGCTTCGCCGGTATGATTTTCTGCTTTCGGGTTGAGATCGGTGATAAAGCGCTGAAGCGTGAAACAATCTGTTGTATAAATTCGCTGAGATTTGACAGCACGACCTAAGAGATCGCTTGCCATAAATCCTTGGAAGTGCGCCCATTCTTCTCGCATTTTCGCGATCGCGCTTCGCAAATCTCCGAGATTCTCCACCTCTTCATCCCGAACCTCGGTCGCCATTGGATACGTCGTTTCATACAGCAATCCATACTGAAAAATCAACTCGCCGTAGAAATCTTCCAATAAACTTTCGTGCAGCGCGCGATAATCTTCGGGGGTAGGCACGATGAAGGCAGAAGCGAGGGTTTCGGCGACAAAAATTAATACGCCGACCTGTCCTTCGTGAATCTCGAACAACCGTAACGCGCGATCGAATCCCGGAATGCTGCGCCCTTGATAGGAAATTTCCCAACGCGGATTTAAGCCTTCTGCAAGCAACTGTCGAGAATATTCCTGCCAAGCAATTTCCGGGCCTGAAAAATACAGGGCTAAAAACCCTTCCATCGCTAAATGGAGTGGTAACAATCGCAGTTGATTTTTGTCCTCGCGTTTTACCATGCGATGGAGAATGCGAACGGTCTGACCGAGGCGTTCTCCATCCTTAATGAATTGTCCCCCATAACTCGAGATCGCGGAACCATCTTCCGTCCAATTTAAAACTAAACCGTGCGGAATATAGGAGATATATTCCAAATTGGGTTTACGGGGATGATTTTCGAGCGTCACTGCTGTAACTTTCTCCGAATAACTGCGACGAAATAAGCGTAAATCGCCCCGTGTTTGAGTGCGGAGGAGTGGCACCAAACGCAGAGAACCGCAGGTTTGGGAAGGGGCAATTTTGATGCCGTGGAGAGTAAGGGTTTCGAGGAGGGGGGCTTTAGTTGTCATGCCGCTTTATTACTCCATAGAAGAAGATGCTAAGCCTTTAACAATTGCCGAACTCTCCCAGCGAGATAATCTTCCAACTCCCTCAAGCTGGCAGAACCTTCGGCAAACCGGGCAAAATTCAACATAGCGGGCAAATCTTCAGCATCGCGCAAACCGACGGTGGGAATACTCGGATGGAGCGATCGCAAGGAAAAATCTTCGCCATCAAAGACTGGATTGCACTGTACGATTGAAGTATGACGCTCTGGATCCAGTTTGTGGCGATAAACGCGCAGCACTTCCGCCGCGCCTTGGGGGGGATCGTTTTCGCAGCCATCGGAAAGAATAACGATGAGTTCGGCTCCCCAGTCTAGCGCGTCTAGGAGTGGCGTGGCGAGGTCGGTTTGACCGCGCGGGCGCACGGTTAGGGGGTTTGTCTGCGGTATCGTCCAGAAGGCGCGATATTCACTTGCAGCAGCTTGCAAAAGGTAATGGCTGGCGAGGGCAACGCCGAGAGGACGGCGGCGCTTTTCCGAGGAACCGGAGGTGGAATAGCTACAATCGAGAACGGCGGCGACTTTGCCTAATTTGAAAGGGGCAGCGGCGAGGAGTTTTTGGGCAGCTTGGATTAATGCTACCTCGAAGCGCACCTCTCGTTTTTCCGGCGGTAAGGAGAGGATGTAGAGTGCGAGGCGAGTCAGGGGCAGGTTTTCCCAATCGACAGCGATTTCGACTTTGGGGAGGCGCGCGGCGGTTTGTTGGAGGCGCAATCTTTCTCCTTCTGTCATCTGGGCTTGGATGCGTTCGAGGAAGAGGGGGCGCGGGATGCGATGTTTGGTGGCGAGACCTTCGGCGATGGTGAAGGGGAGGGAATAGATGGCTTCGGCGCTATAATGCGCTTGGCGAAATTGCTCGAAGAGAGGCGTTTCGTAGCTGCGTTGCTGCCAGTTTCGGAACAGAAAGTTACCGAGTTCTCCGGGTAATGTGAGGTGGGCGTGAGACGCGATCGCGCGAACTTTGGAGCGATATTTAACGGCTTGGAACTCGATATGTTTGCAGTGGCGGAGGTAGTCCCGCGCGATCGCGCGACTGCGGCGATTATTAATACCTCGAACTTTCAATTGTTCTAAGACTTTCCAGGCGCGTTGGGGCGGCAAACGATTCAATGATGCGGCAATTAAAGCCCCTTCTTCGGCGCGATGTTCGGGCGATACGGCTTTGCCGGTTGCTAAGAGTTTGAGAATCATTTCTGCGGTGTTGAAATGATTGATTCCAGCAGCGAGGGAGCGCGTGTAGAGGAGGCGATAGTTGCCTAAAATATAGTCGTGGAGAAAGTCGATCGATACGCCTTGTCCGAAGGCTTCGCTGTAAAACTCTTGCTGTCCCGTACAAGCGAGACAAGCATTAATAAAGAGGACTAAATCTTCGCGAGCGACGGTTTCAATTCGACTCGACCAGCGATCTCGTTCTGAGGCGATCGCGATCGGTTGCGATCGAGAATTCAGCATTTAAACGGGATTTTGAATCTTTTGAAAGGGCTGCCAAGGGAAGTGGCGGCACGACGAGCGTTATTTTGCTCCAGAGGCAAGGTTCGGAAGTCGCACTCAAGTCCCGCTTGACAGCTAATATGATTGTAACACGAGCTTACGACAAGCCGCCAATGCTTGCTAACCAAACCGCTCTTGGAACACAAACGCTCTATTTGCCGTCGCTGGAGAACAAGCTAAAATGAACGGTATAATCGACACTCAGACGCGACTCTTGTAACGCTATGAAACCCGAACGGTTGATTGCTTGCACCATCTCTGCGTGCATGGCTGCGGCTCCAGTCTTGCTAGAAGTTCCTCGCGCTGTAGCCGCAGAACCCTATAATCCCGAAGAACAAGTTCGCATCGATCTCTATCAGCGGGCGAGTTCGGCCGTTGTAACTTTGGATGTGGGCAGAAATTCGGGTTCGGGCAGCATTATTGAGGCGAATGGCTTGGTTTTAACTAACGAGCACGTGATTCGGGGCGCGAGAGGGGGTAGAGTGGATGCGATCGCGTCGAATGGCAAACGCTACTCCGGACAAGTCCTGGCAGTCGATCGCGCTAACGACCTCGCCTTAGTCCAGCTACAATCCTCAGAACGTTTACCCGTCCTCAGTCTTGCTAGCGGTAGCAGTATCCGCGTCGGACAAGAAGTTTACGCGATCGGTAGCCCTTTTGGACTGTCGGGAACCCTCACCACCGGCATCCTCAGCCGCATCGCCGAAAACGGCGACCTCCAAACTGATGCGGCGATCAATCCCGGCAATTCTGGCGGTCCGTTACTCAACTCCCGAGGCGAGCTAATTGGGGTTAATAAAGCCATTTTAAGCCCCGGCGGTCGGGGTAATATTGGGATCGGCTTTGCGACGAGCGCCGATGCTGTCAAACAGTTTATCGCGCGTTCCCGGAATGCGATCGCGTCCGGACAGCGAACGCCCAGCGCACCCACCGCAGAACGCCCGCGTTTGGGGGTTGAGGTTGGCGAGAATTTAGTGATTCAAAGCATCGAACGCAATTCTCTGGCGCAACGTATGGGTTTGCGTCCCGGCGATCGCATCGTTGCGATTAATCGCTATCCCCTACGCAGCGTTGACGAATTAGTAGACTTTATCGCGCAAGAACCGGAAGGAATGTTACTCACCGTTGCGCGCGGTCGTCGTCTTGCTACGTTGCAAGTCCAATTCTAATCCCTTTTTATCGTTGTGTCGCTCGCAGCGTTTCGATCGCGCTTAGCGCTCGGTGACGTTGGCGATCGTTCCTAGAAAAGCGACCGAACAGGAGATGATACCAGAACCAGCGGCGCAGGATCGCACGCGATTTGCCCAGTAGTAGCGCGATGGGAAAGTGGAGAAGCCAAATTGTACCGAAAGCAACCACCCAAGTCACAGGATCCCCGATGGGAAAACGCGACCACTGCCAAAGCGCGATCGCGCCGACGATAACCGCCGCTAAAACCCACGCCAGCCATTCAACTCTGCGTTTTGTCTCGAGGTGAAGTCCTCGCAAAATTTGCTGAATTAACCAATGGTGAGTAGCGGTCAAGCTCAAAATCAGCCTTTCATCCTGCAAGTAATCGTTGCAGATTTGGCAAGCGATCGCGCCGTCGAAGGAAATGTGACTGCGAACCACCCTCTCTTCGCTCTCGCCGTCTTGATAAAACGTTGAAAACGCGATCGCATCGCTAAATAAAGCATAATGTCGCAAATCTGTCAACATTTCCGAGGAAAATTTTAAGATTTTGCCTTGAGAGCGAGCGACTTGAATGCGCTCGAGGAGATCGCGATCGAGGCGAAACTCAATCCCATGAAAGATAATTTGTTGAGGGGATATCTTTTCTCGGTCGATGCGGATGTAAGAAACGGGATATTTCAAAATTCAAAATTCATCAATAATTCGTAGTTCGTAATTCGTAATTCGTAGTTCGTAGTTCGTAATTCGTAATTCGTAATTCGTAATTCGTAATTCGTAATTCGTAATTCGTAATTCGTAATTCGTAATTCGTAATTCGTAATTCGTAGTTCGTAATTTATCCCTCCTTCATCATTCATAACTCATCATTCATAACTCATAACTCATAACTCATCATTTCCTTAAAGCTTTGCGCGCAATATCGATCGCAAAACCCAACAGTCCCCGCCATTGACGTTCGCTAGCGGCAACATTTTCGTGGTGAATTTTTAGTAGCAAATCTTGATGAGGATGATCGATAACCATTTCACTGTAGCGGTTAATAATCTCCCCATCAAGTTGAACGATAGTTTGAGCGTAAATCGTGTCGGTTTTAACCGCTTTAGCAATCACCGCCGCTGCATTTCCCGGATAAGCTGCATCAACTTTCAACAGCATTGCATTGCGATTATCGAGGGCTGCTTTCAACTCCTTAAGTTTTCGCAAACTGCGAAGGAAACGAAGATCGCACAGAAGGCGTTGCACATCAAGCAAATCATCGCCAGAAGTACGCTTGAAAGGATTAGGCAATTGCGTATTGTGTTCGTTAATCTCAAAATCGGTATCGGTGAGAATGCGATTGCTATCTGGGGAACCGAGTCGAGCGGGATCGTACAAAGCGGAATCGGGATTTGCTAGCGCCAAGGCATAATTAAGTTCTAAATGGCGGCGTAACTCCAAATAGCGATCGCGTAACGATTCGTGGATAGAATTTTGCTCTAAGTACGCGCGATCGATCCCATAAAGCGCCCGGTACGCATCCCAGGGAATAAACTTATCCGCCGTAATGCGATCGACAATCATCGTATTCACTTCCAAAGCAGTAATTTCGAGCAAAGTATCGCCTAACGACTCGACAAAACTATTAACTTGCCCTTCAAGACGGGCAATATTTAACATCTCCTTGGGGGAATACCGATTGTTCGTTTCCGTTGTGCGGGCGGACTTTCGTTCCACACCGCCCCCTTTCCGCTGTAAGTTGCGCGATGGCGCATTTTGTCTGCTCACAACACCTTCCTTTCTCGAACTGACGATCTCTCCATTAAACACCTCTTAATTAAATGACATTGACTTAAAATACGTGGGCGCTGCTTCCTCAGTCTTAAAGTCAGCGATCTTCCTTTAAGATTGATTCTCCGAAGGGGGCATTTTGCCGTTTTCTGGAGTAGTATTCGGTAGCGGAGGAGTCTCATCGATATCTTCCCCCTCCTCAGTACCGAGGTCAAACGCTTCCAGAACACTTTCATCGACACTTAAAAGCGTCGCATTAGGATAAGGTTCTAGTTCCTCTGCCGCAAAGTCATCCCAATCTTCCTCTAATTCGACATCCGATAGCAACGACTCGGGTTCAAGCGGATTAGCAAAGGGATCCAATGATTCAAACTCTTCCCATTCATCATCGCTACTCGTGCTTCCCGCACTTGCATTAGAACCGGTTAAGTCTGAAGTCTGCGTTTCCGCCAACCAATCCGTCCTCCAATCTTCCGCTTCAGGATTAATAAATTCCCTCGAAGCTCCATCTGGACGACCCGTTAAAGTATCCTCCGTTAGCCCGACCCAGTTTTCATCATCCTCATCGAATCCAGTTTCAAAGATTAAATTTTCCGTTCTTAGCTCTAACTGCTCCGGTTGCGAACTCACTTCTCCCGAACCCAACTCGCTCCCATTACTCTCTAAGTTTGGCTCGCGATTCGGAAAACTGACTGTTCGCAAGTCTGGAACGCTCGGATCTGCGTCTAAATCATCCTCGCTATACTCTCCCCAATCGTCATCCTCAAAATGGATATCGGGAACGAGATCGCTAAGCATTGTTGTTTCCGAATCCCAAGCTTTCTCTTCCTCTTCATCAACCCAATCTGCTGCTAAAAGTTCATTAGCCGTGGTTGCATTCAAACCAGAGTTTATTTCCGGGACTTCTTCATCGTAAAGACCATCTAGCCAGCTATCATCGGAATTATCCGCTATTTCTAAGCGCTCCGATTGTCCATTTTCACTCGTTAAATCGTCCCAATCTTCATCCTCGAAGTCGAGCGCGTCCTCTGGTCTTGAGGAAGGCATCGAGATTTCAAGCATAGTATCTTCCGCGTCAATATCGCCCCAATCTTCATCGTCCAACTCAATGATTTCTTCTCGCTCTCGTTGAATTGGAGTTTGTATTTCTGTCGCTTCCGAAGCAATATCGCCCCAATCTTCATCCTCTAACTCAATGATTTCTTCTCGCTCTCGTTGAATTGGAGTTTGTATTTCTGTCGCTTCCGAAGCAATATCGCCCCAATCTTCATCGTCCAACTCAATGATTTCTTCTCGCTCTCGTTGAATTGGAGTTTGTATTTCTGTCGCTTCCGAAGCAATATCGCCCCAATCTTCATCCTCTAACTCAATGATTTCTTCTCGCTCTAGCTGAATTGGCGTTTGTATTTCTGTCGCTTCCGAGGCAATATCGCCCCAATCTTCATCCTCTAACTCAATGATTTCTTCTCGCTCTAGCTGAATTGGCGTTTGTATTTCTGTCGCTTCCGAGGCAATATCGCCCCAATCTTCATCCTCTAACTCAATGATTTCTTCTCGCTCTAGCTGAATTGGCGTTTGTATTTCTGTCGCTTCCGAGGCAATATCGCCCCAATCTTCATCCTCTAACTCAATGATTTCTTCTCGCTCTCGTTGAATTGGAGTTTGTATTTCTGTCGCTTCCGAGGCAATATCGCCCCAATCTTCCTCATCATCAAAGCTAATAACTTCTTCTTGGACTGTTGGTTTTGAGAGTGCCTCTCCCCCCAAGACATCGCCCCAATCTTCCTCATCATCAAAGCTAATAACTTCTTCTTGGACTGTTGGTTTTGAGAGCGCTTCTCCTCCTAAGACATCGCCCCAATCTTCTTCATTAAAATTAATAACTTCTTCTCGAACTAACGGTTGAACGGGAGAGCGATCGAGGGTTTCTTCCACTGAGACATCGCCCCAGTCTTCCTCATCATTAAATCGCATATCCGAGGTTGAATTTAATCGGTTGCTGCTGGATAAGCTTGAAATTACTGCTGTCCCATTGCTGCCTGTTTCTTCAGTAAACTTAATGAGTTCCTCTCGACTGTTTGACGGGGTAGAAATCTGAGGGGAAGCTTCTGTTTTTATTGCTTTACCCCAATCTTCTTCAGAAAATTCCGAATTCGGGCTGGGACTTGCAACGGGAGGGCTGCTAGCGGGAGAAGAGACGGGCTGTGCGATTGGCTCCTCCCGAACTTCTGGGAGCGGCGTTACTGGCGTTCCCGTTTCTAGCTGACTGAGTTCTTGCTTAACTCCCGCCCAATCTGCGTCTGAAAACATCTCTGAGTTGGGGGCTGAATCAGTCGGTACAATCTGCTTTGCGGCTCCCTTCGGGGACGCAGGTGCAACTTCTTCGCTCAGTGATGAAGTTACAATTCCATCACTGAGGGGAGGGAATGAGGATGGAAAAACGCTTAGATTTTCAAGATTGCTCGATTCTGAAGTGGATTTTTGGGGTTCTCGATCTTCTAGCGCGGCGCGAGCTTCAGAAGTTGGAAAAGGGGATGTCACTTGAATGCCCACAGCTTCTTCCCAGTCCTCAATCTCTAAGTCAGAGACGGGCTTTTCAGGTGCGGGAGGAACGGGAATTGCTTCCGGTGTTACCGGGGCTGCGGGAACGGGCGATTCTAAGCTCGGAAGGGGCGTTAAAGGAGTGCTAGTCGGTCTGAGAGAGGGAATAACGGGGGTAGAGGGCAGACTGAGATCGGGCTGCGGGAGGGAGGGTTGAGAGACAAGGGGAGGCAGCAGCGAGAGTTCGAGGAGGGGCTGCTGAGAGTCTCGATTTTGCTGGGATTGGTTTTGCTGTCGGAGGGCGTTCAAAACCTCAAAGAGCTTTTGCAAACTTTGTAGGTTGTTGCGAATCAGTTCCGGACTTCGGGCCACTTGCGCTTGGTGATAGTCGCGCAGTTCTCGGTAGGGGGCGTAGCCGATGAAGCGATCGCCAACTTCGTGTTCGATTTTACCTTCGATTAAGTTAATTTTCGTTCGCAGTCGCTCTCCCGGCGGCGCGATCGCGTCGTGCGGGCTGTTCGTCGGCGCAACCCAGGTCGTAATTTTCAGTTCGAGCGCCTCACTCATCGCCAGCAGTAGCGCTTCGCTAGCGTTACCCGTTCTAATTGCTTCTTTGAAGTCGTCCCTTAAAGCCACAGTCCTTTCCTCCTAACATCCGTCGCTTTTTCCTTTTCCCCAAGATTAATACGTTTTTTCGCGATGTTCTATGCTTTTTTGAGGGGATGCTGAAGGCAAGAGGGCATTGGAGGAGGGGGAGGCTTGAGGTTGTCGAGCTAAGGCGACGGTTAAGATTGTGAAGACTTGTTGCAAGCTCTCGAGATTTTTCTGAATGATTTGCTGTCCGCTCTGAACTTGCTCGGTATGAAATTCGCGCAGTTCTCGATAGGGACCATTGCCGATAAATTGCGCGCCGACTTGGTTGTCGATTTCGCCATCGACGATATTGAGGCGGGTTTTCAGGGCGCGATCGGGATCGATTGTCTCCCCAGAAATGCTATCTTCGCCAGGAACCCAAGTCGTAATTTCGAGTTCGATCGCTTGACCGAGAGCCAAATTCATGGCTTCAACAAAGTTTCCCGCCCTTAAATGCTCCCGAAATTCGTCGCTTGCTGACATTGGTTTGTCCCCAGTGAAGTTCATTCTGAAGTGTATCAAATATTCAATTCGACATCACTAACCGGACAAGCCCTTTCTTTATACTGCGTGCCAAAAATCGATCGCGTCGTACCCCAACTCTCCCAGCATTCGATACAGCAAGGGCAAACTCAAACCAATGACGTTGCTGTGACAGCCTTCTAGCTTCTCCACGAACAACCCGCCCTTCCCATCGAGGGCGAAGCATCCGGCGCAGTTGAGCGGTTCGCCGCTGGCAACGTAAGCTTTAATGGCGCGATCGCTAATATCGGCGAAGTGGACGCGAGTAATCCCACAACGCACGATCTGCCGCCCCCGCGCCAAATCGAGCAGCGCGTGTCCGGTATAGAGCGTTCCCACTGTACCGCGCATTTTCTGCCAGCGCGCGATCGCTTCCTCGGGCGATTCGGGCTTACCGTGAATTTCTCCGGCTACCGCCAAAACCGAATCGCACCCCAAAATCAGAGCTTCTTCAAATTGGGGGGCGACGGTTTCCGCTTTGCAGCGCGCCAAGACTTCGACTAACTCCACCGGATCCCGCGATTGCACTTGGGACTCATCGAAGTCGCTTTTGCAGACAATCGGCACGATTCCCGCCAGTTCTAACAACTGTTTGCGAGCCGGAGAAGCCGAAGCGAGAACAAATTTTGGCACTGGTAACTCCGCAAATTCAACGCTTAATACACCGAGAAGGACTTCGCGCTCGCTTCAAACTGCTCTTTAACGTTCTCCCAACGCTCTTCTGCCGCAGAAAGGTTAAAGGTATAAAGTTTGCCGCGATTCACCGCTACCGTTGCAATATTATGCCGTTGCTGGGCATCCGGAAGCTCAACGGCGTATTCAAGAATGTAATAAGGTTTAGCATCGACTTCGTAGGAACCGGCGCGCAAAAACTCCGTTGTGCGTCCTTGGGGAGCCGTAGAATTGGTTTGCTTGAGGAAGCGGTATCCGACCTCCGTTGGCGTTCCCAGGCTTTCCAGCGTTTTACCTTCGGGAATGTCGCTAACGATCAAACTTAAATTTTCCGATCGCTCGATAATATCCCGAAATACCACATCCACGCCTTCCGAAGCGCCTTGTACCTCTACCGGAACCCAGCCGTTCGGGTACAAGAATTGATAGCCTTTAATGTTATCGGCGTATTTTTGCAGGCCGCTTACCCCTGTCACACAACCGGTTAAGCCAAGGCAGGTTACGAGAACGAGCGACAGCAGCCACGCTCTCACTCTTTTTTCAATTTCCTTCATTGATTAAGTTTGAACTTTGAATTTTGAATCGTGCTGGCTCTAATGTCCTCTCTGAGAGCGTCTCCGAATCGAGCGCCCTTACAAAGAGGTTGGGAACTCTTGAATGATCCCCAACGGGATTAGCTTCCTGCTGAAGCTAAGAAAGCGACAGCGATTAATCCGCCCACTAAAACTAAACCGACCGCCCCTAAGATGAGAGTATTGCGCTGTTCGGTTTTACTGCTGGCCTTGGCTTGATACATTTTGGGTTCGATCGCAAAATTGTTTAAGCGTCCGCCATCTTCTTCGGTATAGGGCATTTTAAATTAACCTTTGTACGACAGAAATGTATTATTTCTTAATAATCATACGATTTTAAGGGCGATCGAGCAAGACAGCACTTTAACAGTCACTCCTCACCCCTCATCATTTATTAGCGCAACGGACTGCCGTGATGGTGAACGAGATACCACTGCTGCGCCATCTTCCGAAAAATGTTGGTTGCTAAGGATTGAGCTTCAAAGCGGCGACCGCCGACAATTTGTAGGACTTTTTCGACGAGAACAACGTAAGCGAGGTCTTCTTCAACTTCAATCGAAATCGTCTCAGCTTCGATCTTGAGATAGCTACTACCGGCTAAGATACGCTGCCAAGAATTGCGAACATTCTGCCAACCCGCGATCGCTTTTCTGCCGGGATGGATGCAAGTAATGCTCGTTCCTTGCGACCAGACCTTACCCATTGCTTCTAAGTCCTTATTCTCAAAAGCACGATAAAATGCTTCGTTTGCTGCGATGACATCAGCTTTATCCGTTGTCATTGACTCGCTCGATCCTCAAATTATTTTGCTCTCAATTGTAGGGGAAATTCTCGATGAATTTCCCATCTTTTTCCCGTATGGATTAAAAGCGTTAAAGCCGAAACCTCAAACTGGAATTCAATCGCGCGATCCTTTAATTCCGACCAAGCGAGCTTAAAGGAAGCAGGAGTCAAATCGCGGAAGGCAACGGTGAGGTGAGGGGCAAAGGGGCGCGTTTCGCGGTCATTTAAGGCTAATTTCTGGCTTAAGTGAAGAACTAGCGCTTGTTGAATATTTAAAAGTTCGGAGTTTGGGAGAGGATGCAGAAAAATAACGCGCGGCTTAAAAGCGCCGAACCCAGAAATCGCCAGCGAAAACTTGCTGTAAAGCGCGGCAAATTCTTGAAGCGTATCTTCAAGGGGCGGGATATTTTCAATCTCCCACTGAAACGGCGGTTTTAAGGTGATATGGGGCGGCGACTTTAAGGCAGCACTGCTTTCATAAACGCGCGCGAAATACTGCTTAATTTCGTCAATTTCCTGACGAAGGGGTTCGGGGGGTAAGATCGCAATAAAAAAGCGTTGAAGCATTATTAGCGCCGCAATAAAATCGTCCAAGTTGCCGGCCCGACAATGCCATCCGGCGTAATATTATATTTTTTCTGGGCGGCGATAACGGCTTCAAGGGTTTGCTGACCGAAAACGCGATCGATCGCGATCGGAAAGCCGAGAGCATTCAGCCGTTGTTGGAGTAGAGTTACCGCAGGGCCATTCGCTCCGAGCTTGAGGATAGGGGGAGCGGTTGCGGTTTGAGGAGAGGTAGAAGTTGGGCGAGTCGGTTGGGTTGCAGCCGGAAATAAAGCCGCCCAAGTTGTAGCATCAACAATCCCTGTCGCGTTTAATTGGGCTGCTTGTTGGAAGCGGTAGACTGCAATTACGGTGCTTTCGCCATAAATCCCATCAACGCTACCGGTGTAGTATCCCAAAAGTTGGAGCGCAGCTTGAACGTTTTTAACATCAGCGCCTTGACTCTGAACTCGCAAGACGGGACGCTGGGTAGCAGCAGGTGCTTGAGATCGTGCGGGCATTCCATTCAGCAGCAACAGCGCGCCTAAAAACGGTAAAAATCGCGATTGTTTCATTGAACTATGAATTACAAACAATTTTCCCAATTATCAACGATCGCTTGTCCATTATCCATTCGTTACGGAATTGACTTGCCGGTGACATACTCCCGACGCTGACCGAAAATAATGGGATACAGAGCTACGCCCTTCTAGGGCGGATGCCTGATGGTAGGATAAAGGCATCCGCCACACAGTCAGAGACTCGCGCCAAGAGCGGAGGAACCTGTCTCGCAATGGGCGTAATTTCCTGGGAAAGTTTTGGCTCCAAGGGAGCAGAAAGAATTTTCTCATACAGCGGTGGGTCGCATCGCAGTGAATTTTGGTGAGGGTAAAGTTATTAGACTCCCTACGATCCAAGAATCCTCGCATCTTTAGGGCGAGGAGCCGTCAACTAAGCGGGACTGTAAGATGATTGAGGCGAACGGAGAGGCAGACCACTAAAATAAGAGCAACAGACAAATTGGTGAGGACAATGCGATCGCTCAATAAACCGAGCCAAAGTCATTCGCCCCCACCCCAATTAACTCGCCTCGATTTTAACCATTAATCACTGTACCGCCGTTGGGATGCAAAACCTGTCCTGTAAAGTAGGAGGAATCTTCCGATGCTAAGAAAACATAGGAGGTTGCCACTTCCACCGGCTGTCCCGGACGCTGCATCATGACGTTTTTGCCAAATCTTTCGATTTCTTCTGGACTGGCGGTGGCTGGAATCATCGGAGTCCAAATCGGCCCGGGAGCGACAGCGTTGATACGAATGCCCTTTTGCAGAAGCGGTGCGGCGAGGGAACGAGTCAACGCGACAATTGCACCTTTTGTACTCGAGTAGCTGATCAAAAAGCCATTTCCTTCGTAGGCGGTAACAGAAGTGGTATTAATAATCGTACTGCCTTCTTTAAAGTGCGGAATGGCAGCTTTGATTAAGTAGAACATCGAAAACAGGTTAGTCGAAAAGATATGATGCAAGCTTTCGGGCGTAACGTTTTCGAGTGTCGTCCCTTCTTCTTCCTGCTGTTCGGCGGCATTGTTAACTAGAATATCGAGATGACCAAATTCTTGAATGACTGTTTCAATCATCTTTTGACAGAAGGGTTCATTGCCAATATCGCCGGGAATTGACAAACATTTACGTCCTTGTTCTTCGACAAGATGCTTCGTTTTCTGGGCATCTTCATCTTCATGGAGATAAGAAATCGCGACATCGGCTCCTTCTTTGGCGTAGAGGACGGCAATCGAACGCCCAATACCGCTATCGCCGCCGGTAATCAGAGCAACTTTCCCCTTGAGTTTGCCACTACCGCGATAATTTTCGCGATCGTACTGGGGCTGGGGGTTCATTGCCGCCTCGCTACCGTTGATTGCTTCTTGGCTTTGAGCGGGAATATTGGGGGTTGAAGCCATCTTAAAATCTCCTAAAAGCGCGAATATTACGGGGGTTGAGAAAGTGGGCGAACCGCACGGTTAATTTCCGGTTCCGCGATCGCCCCCTGAATTTTAGGAAATGCCTGCCGTTCGATAATCCCTCTAAGGGAACAGCAAAGTCTAAATCAATCTGTAATTTAACCAGAGATGGATGGCACTGACTAAAGGCTGGTGGGCGCTGCCCACCCTTGTATCTTGAGAGGTAGATAAGTAGACCGTCCCACCCTAGGTAATCAAGACCGTTTGTAGCTTGGTCGCTTATGCTCAAAGAAGGCGGGGA